>DAIERH010000453.1 GCA_027346925.1 Geobacter sp. | reverse complement strand
CAAGCGGCGCATACGACCCTTTCATCTGCGACGAGATCAACGGCGCGGTCGGTTTCGGCCTGATCGACGTGGAGCAGGTGCTGGAGCTGATCAGCCTGAAGCCGGAACGGGTGGAACTGGTGCTGACCGGCCGCAACGCCCATGAGCGGGTGATCGAGGCCGCCGACCTGGTGACCGAGATGCGCGAGGTCAAGCACTACTACAAGGCCGGCGTGCCGGCCAGGACCGGCATCGAAATGTAAAAACCGGAGCATTTACAGGGATACAGGGGATGAACGGGATAACATCCAAAACCAGTATCTCTTTGGGAGAGGCTCCAAGCCGTTATCCCGTGTATCCCGTTCATCCCTGTTAAATTTTTATTCCAGCCTTCTCTGTACTTTTGTGAGCTCTGTGAGATTTAAAAGGTTTGATTTACCATACCGAAGGAGGTAGTTCCCATGGCATCAAGAACGTTACGCGTACTCGTCGGCAAACCCGGACTGGACGGCCACGACCGGGGGGCCAAGAT
>DAIERH010000452.1 GCA_027346925.1 Geobacter sp. | reverse complement strand
TTCAGAAGGCTCTCCCCGCGCTGGTCCGGGGGTGGGACCAGGAGGTTCTCCATGACCGTCAGCAGCGGGAACTCCCGCGACACCTGATACGTCCGCAGAAGGCCGCGGCGAGCCATCTTGTAGGCGGGAAGCCGAGTCACGTCATGCCCGTCGAAGTAGACCCGGCCGGACTGCACCTTGAGGGCCCCGGCGATCAGACCGACCGCGGTGCTCTTGCCGGCGCCGTTGGGCCCGATGAGGGCGGAGATGGAGCCCCTGGCGATCTCAAAGGTGCAGTCGTCCACCGCCTTGAAGCCCCCGAAGGAGTGGCTCAGGTGCTCAACCCGCAAGAAGGCGTCAGCTTCCGGCACTTCCCACCCCCTCGGCCGGGGTCCGCCGGCCGGGCAGCAGCGGCAGTTGGTAGAAGCGGCGTCTGGCCTCCGGGATGATCCCCTCGGGCCGCAGCCAGAGTACGGCGATCAAGGAGGCGCCGATCAGCATGTTGCGCACCGTTGGGATGAGAGTGGCGTTGCC
>DAIERH010000451.1 GCA_027346925.1 Geobacter sp. | reverse complement strand
AGTCCATCCTGGACGGGAAACTGGCCGACGGGTCGGCATCCTCGGTTCCCGGCTATGCGGAACTGGACAAGGCGCTGGCCGCTTTCACGCCTGAAGCGGTTTCCGGGCAATGCGGCCTGTCCGCCTCCGAGATCAAACAGCTCGCCAGCGACTATGCCAAGGCCGAGAAGGCCCTGATCCTCTTCCCCGTGGGTAATGCCTACCCCGGCCACAATGCCGATTTGGCCACTGCCGTGGCCAACCTGGCAATCCTGACCGGCAAGCTGGGCAAGGAAGGATGCGGCGTTCTCTGCATGGCCGAGAAGAACAACAGCCAGGGTGCCGTTGATATGGGTTTCTATGCAACCACCGGCATGAACGCGGCGCAGATCATCGACGGCTGCACCAGCGGCACCGTAAAGACGCTCTTTATTGCCGGTGAAAATCCGGTCGTCTCCTATCCTGATCAGGCCAGGGTCCAATCCGCCCTCGACAAGGTGGAATTTCTGGTGGTCTCCGACCTGTTCATGACCG
>DAIERH010000450.1 GCA_027346925.1 Geobacter sp. | reverse complement strand
CACCTCGGCCGCGCCGGCGGCGGGGCGGTTGGGCGCGCCGGCGAAGATCACGTCGGCCATGTTCTGCGAGCGCAGCAGGCGCGCCGACTGCTCCCCCAGCACCCAGGCGATCGAGTCGGAGATGTTCGACTTGCCGGCGCCGTTGGGACCGACGATCGCGATGATCGCCCCCGGGAACGAGAGCTCCATCCTGGCCGCGAACGACTTGAACCCCTCGAGGGTGAGCGAAGCGAGGCGAACGGATCCCATCGTCGAACCGCGAGATGGTACCACCGATCCCGGCGACGGCCCGGCGCCGGCCGAGGGCTTCTCGCCCCGGCTCAGCGGCGCCGATCGGCCGGGCGCGCCCAGCGGCCGGCGATCGTGGCGCCGCAGACCGGGCAGGCGCCGGAGGGGGAGACCCGCGACTCGAGCACCGCGAAGCCGGAGCGCCGCACGAGGGTGTCGCCGCACCCCGGACAGCGGGTGTCCTCGAGGCCGTCGGCGCGGCCGGCGATGTTGCCGGCGTAGACGTGG
>DAIERH010000449.1 GCA_027346925.1 Geobacter sp. | reverse complement strand
GCCGCTTGCCTTCGGCTTCGAGGATCAGCGCCCGCTTCTCGCGTTCGGCCTTCATCTGCCGGCCCATCGATTCGATCAGGTCCTTGGGCGGATCGATGTCCTTGATCTCGATGCGGGTGATCTTGAGCCCCCACGGCGACACCGCGGCCTACGACACCATCGTGCGCATGGCCCAGGACTTCTCCCTGCGCTACATGCTGGTGGACGGCCAGGGGAACTTCGGTTCGGTGGACGGCGACTCTCCGGCCGCCATGCGTTACACCGAAGCCCGTCTCGCCCAGATCGCCAGTGAAATGCTTGCGGATATCGACCGTGATACCGTCCCCTTCATGCCCAACTTCGATGACTCTCTGCGTGAGCCGGTCGTCCTGCCCACGCGTATTCCCAACCTGCTGGTCAACGGCGCGTCGGGCATTGCAGTCGGTATGGCCACCAACATGATGCCGCACAACCTTTCGGAGGTGTGCGACGCCATCATGGCCGCAGTGGATAAGCCCGACATTGACGTCGAAGAATT
>DAIERH010000448.1 GCA_027346925.1 Geobacter sp. | reverse complement strand
CGGCGATCCATATCGACCGCGAAGATAACCATGAACCCAACGAGAGCGGGGTCGCGAAATCAGAGGCCGGAAAAGAAGGGAGTTGACAATCGACCTCGCCATTAGATAACGGTTACGGTTATCTGACCGTATCTAGTAGAAATATTGGACAACGTGCGCCAAGGATAGTCATGAATATCAGTAGGTTGCGATTGATCGAACGGCAGCCTTCGAACCAGGTGGTCGGGAGTTCGAATCTCTCCGGGCGCGCCACCTAATTCTCACTAGATCAAGAAGTTAGATCGTCCTCCCTCAGCCTGTTCGGCGCCGAAGCCAGGTGCTTGCGTGAGTTTTGCGGGACTCTGTTGAGCAGACCTTCTCTGCGGCGTCGATCAAGTTGGTGAGTTCCGCCTGCGAGTAGTGCGTGGTGATGCGCCCGCTGCGATGCCCGAGCAGATCCTGGCGATCCTCGAAACTCACTCCGGCGGCCCTCAGGCGCAGTCCGAATGAGTGCTTCAGATCGTGGACCCGAACCCGTC
>DAIERH010000447.1 GCA_027346925.1 Geobacter sp. | reverse complement strand
CCGCGCCGCTTGAGCCGCGGTATCAGGTTGCGCGATTCCTTTTCGTCCAGCATCACTTCGAGGCTGACCCACGCGGGATCGGTCTGGTGCGAGATCGTGGGCGAATGCATGGCAGGCAGGATGCTGCAGACCTCCTTGAGCGTCTTTTTCGGCACGTTCATCTTGAGGCCCACCTTCTCTTCGGCGGCAAGGGCGCCCTGGAGCAGCATGGACATGTTCTCGATCTTCTTCCGCTTCCAGGGATCGGCCCAGGCTTTCTTGTTCGCGATGAGCCGCGTCGTGGATTCGAGCATTACTTCCACGATCCGAAGCTTGTTCGCCCGGAGCGAGGAGCCGGTCTCGGTGAGCTCCACGATGGCGTCGGCCAGCTGCGGCGGCTTCACTTCCGTGGCGCCCCAGGAGAACTCCACGTCCGCGTTCACGCCCTTGGATTTGAGGTACCGCTTGGTATAGCCCACCAGCTCCGTTGCGATGCGCTTGCCCTTCAGGTCCTTCACCGTGCGGATCTTTGAATCCTC
>DAIERH010000044.1 GCA_027346925.1 Geobacter sp. | reverse complement strand
CAGGGCGGTGGCCTCCTCAATCAGAAAGCCGTTATGGCTTGCAGCATATATTGCCATATGAAATTTTTCGTTTCTCCGGTAATACTCGTCCGGGTCACCCTCATCGTGGGCCGCTTCGCAGGCTTTGTGGGCCTCTCGCAGGTTCCGTTGATCCATCTCCGTCAAACGGCGTGCCGCCAACCTTCCACACATCGCCTCGAGTTCCGCCATAACCTCGAACATTTCACAGAGGCGATGGGGGCTGATTTTTGCAACGATGGCTCCGCGGCGTGGCCGTATGTCGATCAGGCCGGTGAAGGTCAGCTGCATGAGCGCCTCACGGATAGGCGTGCGTGATACCTCAAACTCCGTTGCCAGTTCCGTTTCGTCGAGTCGCATCCCCGGAAGGTAACGTCCGGTGGCGATCCGCTCCTCTATGATCTCCCGCAGCTGTTCCGAGCGCCGTGTGTGTAGCGATCCGCTCTCCATATCAACCCCCTCGATGCTCCCCATTATTATACAATTCCCGCCCCGATTGCAAAAAATTTAGTTGACACGGTATACAATAAATGTAATCTTGCATACAAGAACGTCGTTTTAGTATGCAATAAAAATGGCGGCTGATCATTCCGGACTTTATCGCGGCTGCTGCAACGACCGGCAAGGCACGTACGCAAGCCCTGGATAAGGGGTTGCGCAAGATGGCCCTCGAATCCCGGCGTCATCCCCGCGGTTCCTTGAGAGGTAAGGGGTGGGTGCCAAAAGTACGGAAAGCAGCTTATTCAGAACATGGGTTTGTTGCGGGAGCTTCTTGAAGCCAAGAGTCGTCCAAAGAAAGTCTCGCCGCCTGATGAAACGAAAGCTGCACCGGCCGTATACACGTGCCGCGGAACGAAAGCTCTGAAATAAATCGACGCTGAGGCCACCTGATCTGGCAAAATCAAAAAGAGGAGAGTCGCCATGAACACGCACGCAGGGATGGAGGAGTTTTGGGCAAAACGCTGGGCGGCACTGGTCTATGTAGCACTCCTGGGGGTTGTCTTTTCCGCCAACTACACCAATCACGGGCCGCTGATATCCACACTTGTCAGGGAATGGGGAATATCGCTGTCGGTCGCAGGTTTTCTGACGACCGCCATCTTCATCACCCACGGCATCTTGCAGATCCCCGGCGGCGCCCTTGCCGACAGATTCGGCGCCAAGAATGTGGGAACCATCGGACTCGCCATCATAACCGTATGCAATATCGGAGCTGGCTTCGCCGACTCAGTGACGTATCTCCTCGTCTGCAAGTTCCTGTGCGGGATCGGCACCGGCTGCGCCTTTATCGGGGGACTAAAGTATGTGCCGACATTTTTCCACGGGAAGGAGATTCAGGGAGCCCAGGGTGTTTATGGTGGATCGATACTCCTTGGTTCAGGCTTCGTCATTTATGGCATTCCCCAGATACTGCACGCTGTGGGATGGCGGGCAGTCTTCTTCACCACGGGCGGGATGGCGGGGGTCCTGCTGCTGGTGTGGCTTTTCCTCGCCCCTGCAACGCCGTCCCATCAGAAAAGTATCAAAATTCACTGGAACGATATTCTCGGCAGCCGTAACATCTGGCTCCTTGCATTCGCGCAACTGGCCAGCTTCGGAACGGTGATTTCCGCCGGTGTCTGGGTCAATACGCTGTTGACCAAGAGCTTGGCGATTGCGCCGAAAACCGCCGGTATGATCGGGTCCACCATATTGCTGCTCGGCATCGTCATGCGCCCCCTGGGGGGGATGATTCTCGGGCGCAGGATACTTACCCCCAAGAACCTCATCATTCTCTCCTGTATCGGCCTTGCCGTGGGGTATTGGATGGTTGGTCAATCGATGAGTCTGCCGATGGCCGTGGCATCCATCATCATTGTCGGGATAATGTCCGGCTTGCCCTTTGCCGCCATCTTCAACTATGCCCGGGAGACGTGCCCGACAAATCCGGGCGTTGCGATGGGGTTCGTGAATACCTGGGGTGCAGTGGCAGTGATGGCATTCCCCCCCATCATCGGCCGGCTCGTGGATCTCTCCGGAACGTTTGTCAGCGGCTTCTATCTCCTTGGCGGCGTGACGCTCCTGTCGGGCCTCTGCTCGGTTCTCCTTACCTCGAAAGAAAAGGAACCGATTGTCCGGACCGTGCAAGCAGTCAATTAGCACCGTACTTTTCCGAACTGAAAGCCACTGGCGGGGTTTCCGGATGGCCACCAATCAGTCCCGCTGAGCCTCGGAACCATCACTGAAAGGAAACAACAATGGCATTACATTCCTGCGATACCCTGGCGCAAAACCGGCAAGCCCGTCTTGGTCGCGCCAGAACGATCACCGGCGGAAAACTGCTCAGACCTGAACAGGTGACTGAATTGCTGGAAGCGATCATCGAGCCGGGCGACCGCGTCTGCCTTGAAGGGAATAACCAGAAGCAGGCGGACTTTTTGGCGCGCTGCTTGTCCCGGGTCAATCCGGAAAACGTGCACGATCTCCACCTGGTGCAGTCGGTGGTCGCCCTGCCCGAACATATCGAACTGTTCGAGCGGGGGATCGCCCGTCGCCTGGACTTTTCATTCTCAGGCCCCCAGGGGGGACGCATGGCCAAGCTGGTGGGCAGCGGCACAATCCAGATCGGTGCGATCCATACCTATTTGGAGCTTTTCTCCCGCTACTTCATTGACCTCACCCCGCGGGTCAGCCTGATTGCAGCCCAGGCGGCCGATGCCGCGGGCAATCTCTATACCGGGCCCAACACCGAAGACACGCCGGTGATTGCCGAAGCAACGGCCTTTAAGAACGGCATTGTCATTGCCCAGGTCAACAAGATAATGGATGAGGTGCCGCGGGTGGATATTCCGGCGGATTGGGTGGATTTCGTGGTGGAAAGTCCCAAGCCGCACTACATCGAGCCGCTGTTTACCCGAGACCCCGCGCAGATCTCCGAGATCCAGGTGCTCATGGCCATGATGGTAATCAAGGGCATCTATGCCGAATATGGCGTCCAGCGGCTGAATCATGGGATCGGCTTCGATTCCGCGGCGATAGAACTATTGTTGCCGACGTACG
Organism: Geobacter sp.; assembly: GCA_027346925.1. Lineage (GTDB taxonomy): Bacteria > Desulfobacterota > Desulfuromonadia > Geobacterales > Pseudopelobacteraceae > JACPFJ01. The sequence goes on along the minus strand of DAIERH010000044.1, from coordinate 10,093 downwards.
CGGAGAGTCTGGGGTTGAAGGGGAAGATCTGCTCCTACTGGGCACTCAACCCCCACCCCACGATGATTCCGGCGATCGAGTCCGGGTTCGTCAAATCGATCCATTCTTTCGGTTCCGAGCTGGGGATGGAAGCCTACATAGCCCGTCGCCCGGACATCTTTTTCACCGGCGCAGACGGAAGCATGCGCTCCAACCGGGCTCTCTGCCAGGCTGCCGGGCATTACGCCTGCGACCTCTTCATCGGCTCGACCCTGCAGATCGATCTGGCCGGAAACAGTTCCACGGCAACCATCGACAGGATCACCGGCTTCGGCGGAGCGGCGAACATGGGCGCCGATGCACGAGGGCGCCGCCATGTCAGTCCGACCTGGCTTAAAGCGGGACAGGAAGCCCAGGGGAGGAACTCGTCAATGCCGAGAGGCCGGAAACTGGTGGTCCAATTGGTGGAGACCTTCAGGGAACATATGCAACCTGCTTTCGTGGAAGAGCTCGACGCGTGGCAATTGATGGAGAAGACCGGTATGGATATCCCGCCGGTTATGATCTACGGCGATGACGTCAGTCACATTGTCACCGAAGAAGGGATCGCCAACCTGCTCCTCTGCCGTAACGAGGAGGAACGGGAGCAGGCAATTCGGGGGGTGGCGGGATATACCCCGGTCGGCATTGCCCGATCCCGCAGTGCGGTGGAAAATCTGCGCGACCGCGGTATTATCAAGCGTCCCGAAGACCTGGGGATCGACAAGCGCCTGGCAACGCGCGATCTCCTCGCCGCACGATCGATCAAGGAGCTGGTCCGCTGGTCAGGCGGGATGTACGATCCGCCACGGCGTTTCAGGAACTGGTAGCCGGGAAGCGCAAGGCAGTTAACTCCGATCAGGAAGAGGATAGTCTTATGGAACAATTAGAGTATGAGTTTGACGGTGCGGGCAGCCTGCGGCAGAGCGGTCCCGCCGTGCTGGTCGGCGTCGTTTCCTCGGGCAATTTGGAGGTCCTGGTGGAAAGCGCCGAGCTGGGCGGCCGTGGTCGCGTAGTTGTCAACACGTCGGTGCGTGGTTTCGGAGAAATATGGCAGGCGGTCCTGACGGATTTTGCCGGCCGGCACAACCTGGCCAACCTGCTGATATCAATCAACGATGCCGGTGCGACCCCGGCAGTGGTAAGCTTGCGGCTCGATCAGGCCGCAGAAGAGTTTTACCGGGGGGAGCCATGACCACGACATCATGCGGGACAGCCGGGCAAAGCTACTATGAAGCCAATGCACTGAAGCGGATAACATCGTTACTGGACCCGGGCAGTTTTCACGAGATCATCAGGCCGGAAGAAAAAATCTCCAGCCCCCATCTCCGGATACTTGGTCAGCCGTGCTCCTTTAATGACGGGATCATTGTAGGCGCCGGTCGTCTGGCCGGGAAAAAGGTCCTGATAGCCGGTCAGGAAGGCGGTTTCATGGGTGGCGCCGTGGGTGAAGTCCACGGCGCAAAACTCACCGGCCTTTTGCAGCGGGCAACTGAGGAGGGGCCTGACGGGGTGCTGTTGTTGCTGGAATCGGGCGGCGTAAGGCTGCACGAGGCTAATGCCGGCTTGATAGCCGTTTCGGAAATCATCCGCTCGGTACTTGCAGCACGGGTCGCCGGGGTTCCCGTAATCGGCCTGATCGGCGGTGTGTATGGCTGCTTTGGCGGAATGGGTATAGTGGCCCGTTGCTGCAATGCCCTGATCATCAGCGAAGAAGGGAGGATGGGCCTGTCCGGTCCCGAGGTGATCGAGACCACCATGGGGGTCGAAGAGTTCGATGCCAGCGACCGTGCCCTGGTGTGGCGCACGGTTGGCGGCAAGCACCGCTATCTGATCGGCGAGGTCCAACGGCTGGTTGATGACGATGTGGCAGCGTTCCGTGCGGCTGCCATCGAACTGCTGAACGACCCTCGGCCCCTCTCCCTGGAAGAGCTGCAAAAGGAGCATGGCATGCTTTCCGACCGGTTGAAGAGTTGCAGCAGTGCCTATGATGCGATCGACATCTGGCACACGATGGGGATCGCAGAACCGGAAACCCTGCCATTGCTTGATACAGCGGCGTTTCACAAGGCTGTTCAACATGTATACCGAGGTGCGGCATGAACTTGCATGAGTTGCTTGATGAACTGTTTCCTGACGGGCATGAGGTCGGTTGCGACGACGAGGTGCTGGTCGGCAGCGGCAGGGTTAAGGGCCGGGAAGTTGCAGTAATCGGTACCGCCGGGCATGCGGCGATCGGGATAGAAATCGCTTTGAACCTGGCCGACGCGGTGTTGCAGGTGATCGAATCCCACCCCGGACGCCCAATTCTGATGCTGGTCGACACCCAGGGGCAGCGCCTCGGCCGACGGGACGAACTCCTGGGGATCAACGGCTATCTGGCCCATCTTGCCAAATGCCTGGAGATGGCGAGGCAACGCGGCCATCGCCTCATCAGTCTTGTGTATGCGGAAGCGGTCAGTGGCGGCTTCCTCTCTTTCGGCATGATGGCCGACGAGATTCATACGCTTCAGGAGGCGCAGGTGCGGGTGATGAATCTGCCGGCAATGGCCCGCATCACCAAAATTCCGCTGGAAAGGCTGGAGGAGTTGAGTATCGACTCGCCCGCGTTTGCCCCGGGCATTGATAATTTCTTCAAGCTGGGCGGGGTGGAGTCGGTCTGGAGCACGCCGCTTTCCGAACATCTGGAGGCAGCCCTCACGCGGAAGGCCGGCGCCGATACCCGGAGCAGGCTCGGCCTGGACAGAAAGGGGAGAGTATTGGCCTATCCCGTGGCCCGGCGTGTCTGTACCGAAAGGGTATGAATGAAGGACAGCGACGATCTCTCACGCCACGTCCTCGTCTGGCTTGACCCGCGGCGCTGGCGGGTCGGGCTGCGATCCGGGATCAACCCGGAGACATTGCCCCTGATTGAGGAGTGGATAGGTCAAGACCTCCCCGCTGTTGTCCGCATGCGGCGGGAAGACAGTCCATCTCTGCTCCATCTGGGGATACCGCTCTCACCCGACAAGGGGAGCATGCGGATATCCCTGGAAGTGTGCCGCGATACGGTGGTCAAGGCAAGCCCGCCATTGAGTCTAAGCCAGGCAATGCCGAGCGCTCCGCCTCGATGGCAGGAGCCATTGCACCGGATAATCATGAGTTCCGGCGCCGTTGGCCTGATGCCGGGGGTGTACGGTTCACTGGCCTGGCAGCACCTCACCGGCAAAACCTACCTTTCCGCGCAATCGGATGTGGACCTGTTGTTTCACGTGCGCAATGCGCGGCAACTGGATCACGTGCTCCGCACACTCCAGGAGGTGGAAAGCAGGTATGGCCTCAAGGCTGACGGTGAATTTATCTTTGCTGACGGCGGTGCCGTGGCGTGGCGGGAGATGCTCCAATCAGGCGGTAAGGTCCTGGTCAAGTCGGACCGGTCCGTCTCGTTGCGCCCGGTCGCGGATCTGCTGGGAACTCTTCCCGAGAAAGGAGAAGCATGTCGGTGCCGGCTCACTATGGAATAGATGTTGCCGGGGCATATCACCCCGGTGTCGCCCCGCTCCCCATGGCGGCGGTATCCGCCTGCGAGCCGATTGCCCGGGCTGCCCTCCATGCGCTGCATCAGGAATTGTCCGCCTATCCCAAGCCCGGCCTGGTCAGTCCGTACGACAGCGGCAGCCATCAGGACATGGATGCTGCGACCTTCATGCGGAGCCTTTTTTCCCTGCGCGGTTATTTCCGGGAAATAGCCATGGCCGGCATGCTCGGCGTCGGCTTTGACGATTTGCGGCGCCTCGGCATCCAGGCGGAGTCCAGAATGCTGAAGGCCACCAACGGGGTCAACACCCATCGGGGGGCAATCTTTGCCTTGGGGCTGCTGGCTGCTGCCGCCGGCCTTCTGGCGGGCGTCAATCAACCTCTTGATGGGCCCGTCCTGGGCCATGTGGTTCAGCAGCACTGGGGAGAGGATATTCTGCGGGGTGCGCCACAAACGCCCTGTACCCACGGTACGATTGTTTCCCGGCAGTACGGCGTGACAGGGGCACGACACGAGGCGGCCACCGGTTTTCCCCATCTGTTCGAAACGGGGTTGCCCGCTTTGGAGCAGAGCCTCGCCCGCGGGGCTGATTTCCCCGCTGCCATCATACAAAGCTTCTTCAGCCTGATGGCGGTGCTGCCGGACACGAACCTGCTCCACCGGGGTGGGGCGGAGGGGCTGTCATACGCCCAAGGAGCGGCCCGATTATTCCTGGAGAAGGGTGGGGTGCACCGGAACGGCTGGCGGGAGCACGCTTGCGTCATCCATCGGGAATTCGTCGCCCATCGCCTGAGCCCCGGCGGAAGCGCGGACCTTCTCGCCGCCTCCATCTTTGTCCATCGGCTCCGCATGCAGATCAAAACCACGTAGGGAGCACTGAACCCATATGCCAGGACTTGCCATCCTCTGTCCGGGCCAGGGGGCTCAACATCTGGAGATGTTCGCCTTGCTGGCGGAGCACAAAGCGGCCGCGGATGTTCTCAAAGTCGGCGCCGGGATTCTCGACGGAGACCCTGCGGCCGTTACCCGGCGGATACCTGCCGAAGGGCTGTTCGCCAATGCCTTTGCGCAGCCGCTGATCTGCATGGCCGAAATGGCCATGTGGTTTGCCTTGCGTGACTCGCTCCCGACACCCAGGGTTTTCGCCGGTTACAGCGTCGGCGAACTTGCCGCCTACGGCTGCTCCGGTGCCCTGGACGCGAAGCAAACCCTGGATTTGGCTGTGAAGCGGGCAGCGTTGATGGATGAGGCCAGCGGTGCGGGCCACGGGTTGATCGCTGTGCGCGGCCTGGCGGCCGGCCGGGTCGAGGCGCTCTGTGCCCACTTTGGCGTCGAAGTGGCCATCGTTAACGGCCCGGATCATTTTGTGGTTGGCGGCACAACAAAAAACCTGCTGCCCCTGGCCGAACGGGCAGCCGGTTGCGGTGCGCAGACTGTCCGGCAATTGCCGATCGATGTGGCATCCCATACGTCGGCAATGGCCGAGGCCGGGAGCCGATACGCAGATGCGCTCTCTGCCGCAGACTTCTCGGACCCGCCAATCCCCGTCCTTGCCGGCATCAGCGGCGAAGTGGTACGGAACAGGGCAAGGGCGGTCAAGACGCTGGCGCAGCAACTCTCCCATCCCCTGGATTGGGCCGCATGCATGGAGAGCGTGATCGAAATGGGGTGCGGGGTTGTCCTCGAACTCGGTCCGGGGAACGCGCTCACCCGCATGTTCAAGGAGACGTTTCCCGGGGTGAAGGCCCGCGCGGCGGAAGAGTTCCGTTCGCTACGGGGGGTGGTCGATTGGGTGAACAAACATTGTGACGACTGATGTTTGCCGCAGGAAGCGGAGTGACGGTGAAGCTGCTGGATAACTTTGGAAGCAGACAGGAATAGGTGCGGGAGGAGGGCGGGAGTGATCCCGCCTCCTGCCCTGTTGTTGGTTCGCCCTACAGAATTTCCACAAGCTTGATTTCGAAGGTCAGGTCCAGACCGGCCAGGGGGTGGTTGGCGTCCAAGGTGACGGTGGTGTCGGTCACGCCGGTGATGACCACCGGCAGGGGAGTGCCGTCCTGGAGCACCACCTCCATCCGCTGCCCCGGCTCGGGGGTGATCTCGGCCGGGATCTCGCTTCGCTCGATCGTGGCCACCATCTCCTCGGCGCGCTGGCCGTAGGCGTCGTCGGCCGCGATCTTCACCTGCACGCTCTGCCCCGGCTCCAGGCCGATCACCGCCTCCTCGAACTTGGGGATCAGGCTCCCCTGGCCGATGACGAACTCCAGCGGGTCCGATGGGTGGCTGACGCAGCCGCATCCTTCCCCCTCGCACTCATCGCCGCATTCCTCCACGAAGCCTTCCGATGAATCGAATACGCTGCCGTCATCCAGGGTGCCGGTGTAGTGCACCCGTACCTTGTCGCCCTTTTGTGCTTGTGCCATTGCCATGTCCTCTCGTGGTTTGATTTCAGCCTAAACCGATAAACCAAAACGCAATTAACTTAACGCAAAGGCGCGAAGGCACCAAGAAATTCACCTGATCATAAAGACTTGTTTCACCCAATAGGGGATGGTTCTTTCAGGCTGACGATTGTTTTTTTACCTTGCGGCCTGGCGTCTTTGCGTTTCAAATGTTTTTTCCAGGGATAAATGAATGGTTCACGCTTGTCGCGTTATACGGTCGAACAGCTGCTTGAGGCGGTCGGGATCGCCGTTCACGCGGACCCGCTTGTGGCGCGAGGTCTCGCCGGAGACGATTTCCACCGCCGATTTGGGGACCGAGAACAGGTCGGCCAGAAACTCGCGGCAGAGCTTGTTGGCGGCTCCGTCCACCGGCGGCGAGGTGAGCCTGACCTTCAGGGCGTTGTCCTGGATGCCGCAGATCTCGTTTTTAGAGGCCCGTGGCTGGATGTGGAGCAAGAGGACGATGCCGTCCCCAAGAACGCTGCAGAGGGCCGGCTCAGGCCGGCTCATCGCTGGAGATCTGGCGTCCGAAGCTGTCCAGCAGGGCCTTGAGGCTCGCCTCGAACTGGATCTTCTGGCGGCGCATCTCTTCGATGCGCACCCTGATCTCCACCAGGCGCTTTTCCGCGTCGGCCACGATCCGCTCGGCCTTGAGCTCGGCCTCGGACACGATCAGCGAGGCCTCCTTCTGGGCGTTGGCCTTCATGTCCTCGGTGATGCGCTGGGCCGCCAGCATGGTCTCGCGCAGATCCTTTTCCTTCTCCGACATGTCGGCCATCTCCCGATTAAGCCGCGCCTGCTGCTCCTTGAGTTCGTTGTTCTCCCGGATCAGGCCTTCCATCTCCGCGGCCACGGTCTGCAGAAAGGCGTCCACGTCGTTGGGGTCGAGTCCACCCACCATCTTCCCTTTGAATTGCTGTTGCTGGATATCGAGCGGCGTGATCTTCATGCGGGTCAACCTCTCAATTTGAGTGACATGCTGGCGGTCATCAGGTACTGGTAGGCCGTGTTGAACACCACTATCTGGAGTACGTAGATGGCGGCAAAGGCCACCAGCGGGGATAGATCGAGCATGCCGGTGTCGGGCATGTGCCGCCTGATACGGCGCAGAAGCGGCTCGGTGACGCGGTAGATGAAGTTGACGATGGGGTTGTAGGGATCGGCGTTCACCCACGAGATGATCACGCTGGCCAGCAGGATGTACTTGTAGATGGTCAAAAGGCCGTCGGCCAGTTCCACGATCTTGGCCAGCGCCAGGAGTATGTTCGCCATAAGGACCACGGCAGTCTGCTCCCGTAAATGGAATAAAAAGTTGGTTGAATATGCCCTAAAGCAATTGTAATGTCAAAGCAGAATGATGGCGGGCTTGCCTTCCTTTTGGCGGTCTGCTATAAATAAACGCGTTGAAGAGGCGGCTGTATGCCGCCTTCTTTTATTGGAGGAACGGATGGAAGGATTGCATATCTACCTTGAGGCCGCCGTGGAGGCGGCCCTTAGCGCGGGCGCATACCAGCGCTACCGCTTCGCTTCACCCCTCGACGTGGACATGAAGGGGGACAAGAACCTGGTGACCGAGGTGGACAGGGAGTCGGAGCGGTTGATCGTGGAACGCCTCCTGGAGCGTTTCCCCGGCCACAACATAGTTGCCGAGGAAGGCGACTATCCCCAGGGCGCTTCCCCCTTCCGCTGGATCATCGACCCCCTGGACGGCACCACCAACTATACCCACAGTTTTCCCTGGTTCTGCGTCTCCATTGCCCTGGAATCGGCCGGCGAGCCGGTGGCCGGGGCGATCTACAGCCCGATGCACGATGAACTGTTCACGGCGGTCAAGGGTGGCGGGGCGTATCTGAACGGCCGCCGACTCCACGTCTCGGCGCGTTCCCCGTTGCAGAACACGCTCCTGGGCACCGGCTTCCCCTACGATTGCGCAAGCGATCCGGCCAACAACTTCAGCAACTTCATAATCTTTCAGAAGGCGGCCAGGGGTATCCGCCGGGCCGGGGCGGCCGCCCTGGATCTGGCCTATGTGGCGGCCGGGCGGCTGGACGGCTTCTGGGAGTTGAAGCTCAAGCCATGGGACGTGGCGGCAGGCGTGCTGCTGGTCCGGGAGGCGGGCGGCGTGGTCACCGGGTTCGACGGCTCAGCCTTCGACATCTTCGATCATCGCATCGTGGCCAGCAACGGACTGATCCATGACGAGATGACGGCAGTGCTGGCGGTTGCCGCGGAGGGAGGTCCCCGATGAAACGCAGATGGATCGCCCTGCTGCTCTCGGCCCTTGTCCTGCCCGGCTTGGGCCAGCTGTACCTGGGGCGCAAGGTCAAGGGGATCGCCATTATCCTGGCAATCAATCTGCTGATGCTTCTGGCACTGTTTGTGCTTTTTAAAGGATTGAGCCCGGTTATTGCGGCAAGGATCGCGTCCGGCACGGTCGTCGGCCCGGACGAGGTGCTGACCGCATTGCAGGGCGTTTCCGGCTTCGGCAGGGCATTGCTGGCCGTCTTTGCCGTGGCGTGGGGCTATTCGGTTATCGATATCATCACGACACGGGATGAACCATGATTGCTACACCCCCATGCCAGGGCTGTGGTAATTTTGCAACATTTTAGTGGCATTCCAATTGACAAACAGCGTTATTTTGTGAGATAACTAAAAAACTTTATTCAAAGTTAACACGTCGTCGAATACGAACTGGATTGAGGAGAACATGATCATTTCGAAAATTATCGGCAGCGGTTCATGCATGCCGGAGCGGGTGATACCCAACAGCCACTTCGATTACCTGGTGGAAAATGCCGACGAATGGATCTTTTCCCGCACCGGCATCCGCGAGCGGCGTTTCGCCCACGCCGACCAGGCCACCTCGGACCTGGCCACCATCGCGGCCAAAAACGCGTTGGAGGCGGCCGGGATCGACGCCTCCGAGATCGATTGCATCGTCCTCGGGACCTCCACTCCCGACATGAGTCTGCCGGCCACGGCCTGCATCGTGCAGGAAAACATCGGTGCAACAAACGCCTTTGCCTTTGACGTCAACTCGGTGTGCAGCAGCTTTGTCTATGCCATGGAGGTGGCGGACAACTTCATCAAATGCGGCAAATACAAGAACGTCATGGCCATCGGGGCCGACACCTACTCCAAGATCCTGGATTTCAACGACAAGACCACCTGCCCCCTGTTCGGCGACGGCGCCGGGGCGGTCATCCTGAGCAGCGGCGGCAACGAAACCACCGGCATCCAGCATACCTACATGCGCAGCGACGGAAAGGGGTGGCAACTGATCCAGGTGCCTTCCTCCGGTTCCCGCAAACCGGTAACCCCCGAGACCATCGCCGCCCACGAGGTCTTCTTCCAGATGGCGGGCAAGCAGGTCTATGTCTTTGCCACCGAGGTCATACCCGAAATCATCCGCAGCCTGTGCGCCAAGGCCGGCATCGAACCCTCCGACCTGACCTACATCATCCCGCACCAAGCCAACGTGCGCATGATCGACTTCATCGCCAAGAAGTTCGGCTATCCCAAGGAGCGCTTCCTGCTCAACCTGGACCGTTGCGGCAACACCTCGGCCGCCTCGGTGGCCTTGGTGCTGGACGAGAACCTGCGTAACGGCACCATCAAGCCGGGCGACCTGGTCCTGACCATGGGCTTCGGCGGCGGCCTGTCGTGGGGTTGCCTGCTGATCAGATTCTGACGGCTGGCCGGTTGTTGACAACGGCACCGTACTCGGTTGGTTTCTTCCAAATAAATCACGGCGATGGAGTTCGCCATAACCGCTTGCAAAAGCTGATGACTCCTGCCCCTAAACCAAGGGCAGGAGTTTTTCATATGCGGGCAGGTGGTGACACCATCCGGGAATCCCGCTATAATCCCGCAAGGAGAATGCGTCAAATGAGAATAGCCGCTACGATTGCCCTGTTCTGCGCCGGCGGGGGGCTTGCCCGCTACTATCTCTCGGGCTGGGTCTACGGTCTGCTGGGCCGGGCCTTTCCCTACGGTACCTTTATCGTCAATATCATCGGCGCCTACTTCATCGGCCTGGTGATGGAACTGGGCCTTAGAAGCACCGCCATCTCGGACACCCTGCGCATCGGGCTGACGGTCGGCTTCATGG
>DAIERH010000446.1 GCA_027346925.1 Geobacter sp. | reverse complement strand
GCACTACCTCGCCGTCGCCGTGCTGTTCTGGAAGAGTGCGGCGCGGCGCACCCCGGGAGCGATCTTCACCACGCTGAGCTTTGTCGCCTGGGCGGCGGTATTCCCGACGGCCGCCCTGCTTTATCGCTTCGCACCGTCGATCCATGTCGAGAGCGAGGTGTGGAATCTGCCGAAGTTCCTCGTGGCGAGCGGCATGATCCTGACCCTGCTCGAGGAGCAGATGGCACAAGCCGAATTGGCCGCCCTGCATGACGCCCTGACCGGCCTTCCCAACCGGCGGCTCTATGATCTCCGTCTGCAAGAGGCATTGCAGCAGGCCGCGCATACGCACAAGCAGGTGGCGCTGGTCGCGTTCGATCTGGACCGCTTCAAGCAGATCAACGACCGCTTCGGCCACTTCGCCGGTGATGAAGCCCTGCGTACCGTGGCGCAGCGTTTTGTCTGCAGGATGCGCGCGAGCGACACCCTGGCCCGCCTCGGCGGAGACGAATTCGTGGCGATCCTCAGTGACTTGTCCAAT
>DAIERH010000445.1 GCA_027346925.1 Geobacter sp. | reverse complement strand
CCAGGTGGGAACGCTCGGTGTGGCCTATGCCAAGGATGCCATCGCCAATGGCCTGAACATGGGCAAGGAGGACGGCTTCCGTTACGAGGCATCCCTGTTCGGCGTGCTGTTCGCCACCGAGGACCAGCGGGAAGGCATGGGCGCGTTTGTGGAAAAGCGGAAAGCAGCGTTCAAAGGTAAATAGAAAACTGTAGGGGCGGCCCCATGTGGCCGCCCTTAATCCGTCAACGGCAAAGGCGGGCAACCACACAGGGTTGCCCCTACAAAATATCGGGAGGATGTCATGAATTTCGAATTGGGCCAGGACCACAAGGTATTGCGGGACAGCGTGCGTGATTTCGTGGAGAAGGAGATCAAGCCGATAGCCATCAAGATCGATGAAGACCACAAGATCCCGGACGAACTGATCGAAAAGATGAGCGCCATGGGCCTGATGGGGAGCTATGTCCCCGAGGAATACGAAGGTGCCGGCCTGGACATGCTCTCCTACGCCATCGTGGTGGAAGAGGTCTCCAAGGCCT
>DAIERH010000444.1 GCA_027346925.1 Geobacter sp. | reverse complement strand
CGTTCTTCATCGCGTCCAGCGCCTTGGCGTTGTAGCGGGTGTAGGCTATGGCGAAGAAGGGCTCTATGCCCGAGCCCTGCAGGCCCGCCGCTATGGCTATGGTGCCGGTGGGGGCTATGGTCGTGCGGGAGGCGTTGCGGGGCCTGGCCGAGATGCCGCGGAAATGGCGGCTCTCGGTGTCGTAGATGGAGCCCTTCCAGTTCTGGAAGACGCCGCGCTCCCTGGCCAGATCTTCGGAGGCCTCCAGCGCCTTGTCGTTGATGAACTTCATCACCTCTTCGGCCTTCTTGAGGCCTTCGGGGCTGTCGTAGGCCACGCCCAGCTTCACGGCCGTTTCGGCCCAGCCCATCACGCCAAGGCCTATCTTGCGGTTGCCCTTGGCGATCTTCTCTATCTCCGGGAGGGGGTAGTTGTTGATCTCGATGACGTTGTCCAGGAAGCGGACGGCCTTGTTGACAGTGTCGCCGAGGCGGGTCCAGTCGAGCTTCGCGTGCGTGACCTCGCCGGTGACGTAGTTGGCGA
>DAIERH010000443.1:242-522 GCA_027346925.1 Geobacter sp. | reverse complement strand
CCTGCCGCCGGCGGGGACATTGCCGAAGTTCACCAGGCGCCCCGCGACCCTGATCTCGTAATAAATGGAAGAGTCATTGGGATTGGCCACGAGCACCCAGTTCCTGGCGCCCGCAGACTTCATGTCATACCAGGTCCAGAGATAATGATTCGACAGCTCGCCCGCCGGGATGCCCGGCACCTCGTTGAAGGCGCTGCCGCCGCCCGAGAGCACGCGCTGCGAAGCCATGATTTTCGCCGGCGTGGCGCCGTCAACCGCGTCGGTCCAGGCCTGCACCTCG
>DAIERH010000443.1:0-232 GCA_027346925.1 Geobacter sp. | reverse complement strand
CCATGATTCCCATGAAGATCGGCGTGGCGCTCGAGCCCGGCGCGATGCTGCCCCGCTGCCACTCGCCGCCGGCGATCTTCACCTTGTAGTAGACAGTCGAGGCGTTGGGATTGGCGACCAGTATCCAGTTCTTGTAACCGGGGCTTGCCGAATCGTACCAGGTCCAGTAATAGTGGTCGGTCAGCCTGTCGGTATCGAAGCCCGGCACTTCCTCGAAGGAATTCTGTCCCCA
>DAIERH010000442.1 GCA_027346925.1 Geobacter sp. | reverse complement strand
TGCGCGCCGCCGGCATCGCCGTGCGCGAGATCAGCGAGCTGACCGGTACGCCGGAGGTCCTCGGCGGTCGCGTCAAGACGCTCCACCCCAAGGTGTACGCCGGCATCCTCGCCGATCTCGACGATCCGTCGCACCGCGCCGTGCTCGGCGAGTGGGCGGTGGAGCCGATCGCGGTGGTCGCGGTCAACCTCTACCCGTTCGCCGCCACCGCGGCCCGCCCGGGCGTGACCGCCGAAGAGGTGATCGAGAACATCGACATCGGCGGCCCCACCCTCGTCCGCGCCGCAGCCAAGAACCACCGTCACGTCACCGTGGTCGTCGACCCCGACGACTACCCGGCCGTGCTCGCCGCGCTCGCGGCGGGCGGCCCCGACGTGGCGTTGCGCCGTCGCCTCGCCGTCAAGGCGTACCGCCACACCGCCGCCTACGACGCGGCGATCGCCCGGGCGCTCCCCGGCCACCTCGGCCTCCCCGGCAGCCTGCTGCTCGACGGGATCGCCCCCTGGATCGCGGCCGAGGAGA
>DAIERH010000441.1 GCA_027346925.1 Geobacter sp. | reverse complement strand
CATAACCGAAGAGCTCACTTTCGAGGAGGCTTTCCGGCAGCGCCGTACAGTTGATAGCGATAAAGGGCACGCACCCTGACCCTGAGTCGTTATGCATCCCCTTATGGATATACCGGGCAACCAATTCCTTGCCGGTGCCGCTCTCGCCGGTGATTAAAATGGTCGGCACTTTCGCAGACGCGATCCTGGCCGCCTTCTCCCTGAGTTCCTTGATGGCGGGCGATTCCCCTATGATCTCAGTGCGGAAGATCTCCGAATACACCCCCCTCAGATAGTCGACCTCATTCCTGAGCCTGCCTTTTTCGATTATGTTACTGATGACGATCTTCACCTCATCGATATTGAAAGGCTTCGTCAGATAATCGTACGCGCCTTCCGCTATGGCCTCCAGCGTGCCGTCAAGGGTACCGTATGCGGTTATTATGACCACCGAGATGTCCGGGTTTGCCCTGACAGCGGATTTAAGGACTTCCAGCCCGTCGGCGCCCGGCATACGGAAATCCGTTATGACCATTCCGACCTC
>DAIERH010000440.1 GCA_027346925.1 Geobacter sp. | reverse complement strand
GCGCCAGGCAATCACCGATTTCAACGGTGCCTGCACCTGCTCCTATGAGCCGTGGCTGATCGAGGCCGGCCTGTTCCTGCGGGAGGAGACCCTTATCCGCGGCTACAGCGCCCCAAAACCCAGGCTCACCTCCTGCATGGTGGAGTTCGCGAACGACCTGGTGGTGGGCCACGACGGCTCGCTCTACAAATGTCCAGCGTTCATGGCCTACGACGAGCTGCGTATCGGCACCCTGGCCCATGGGGTAAGGGAGTACACAGCAACCCACAACCTGGATATGTGGAAGACGGACGAATGCCTGGGGTGCCCCTATCTCCCCATCTGTTTCGGTGGCTGCCGCCAGATGACGTTGCTGCGTCGCGGTGTCATCGATGGGGTGGATTGCCGCAGGGAGTTCTACGACGCCTCCCTGGAGGCGGTTGTCAGACAGGACCTGAGGTATCAGGCCACGAACAAGGGGTGATTGACCCCTCTCCCCCAGGGAGAGACGTGGATAACGCAACAAAAGACCTCGGGGTTTTCAA
>DAIERH010000439.1 GCA_027346925.1 Geobacter sp. | reverse complement strand
ACCAGTTCGATCCGGCGCTCGCCAGCCTGGCCGGGCTCCTCTGTGGTGACCGGTGCCGGTAGCCGGCCCGGCGGGATGTCGCCGAAATAGCGCTCCACCAGGGCGATGGTCGCCTTGGGGTCGATGTCCCCCACGATGGCCACGATGGCGCTCCGGGGGCCGTAATAGGCGTGGAAGAAGCGCTCCGCCTTGGTGCGGGTCAGGTTCTCGATGTCCGACATCCAGCCGATGGTCGGGTGCCGGTAGGGATGGGCCAGGAAGCTGGAGGCCACGAAGCTCTCCCACAGCTTGCTTTCCGGGTCGGCATCGGTGGAACGGCGGCGCTCCTCCATCACCACCGCCCGCTCGGAGTAGAACTCCCGCAGCACGGCGTGCTGCATGCGGTCGGACTCGATGGCCGCCCACAACTCCAGCTTGTTTGCCGGGAGACTGATCAGGTAGGTGGTGCCGTCACGGCTGGTGAAGGCGTTGTAGCCCACGCCGCCGTTCTTGGCATAGAGTTCGACGAACTCGTCCTTTATGAC
>DAIERH010000438.1 GCA_027346925.1 Geobacter sp. | reverse complement strand
CACCTTGAAGACCTTCACCTTGATGGTTTCGGGAACGCCGGGACGCTTGGTGAACCACTCGGCGTTGGCCCAGGAATCCAGGACTCTTTTTGCGGCGGCGTTGGACTTGGAGAGTTCCACCACCTGGTCGAAACCGTCATAAACCAGGGTCATGCCGGAGAGGGCTGTGGCGGCATCATCGGCCAGTTCGGCATCCTTAAGGGCGGAGATCAGCGGGGCCACGTTGTAGCCGCCGATCATGGTGCCGAGGATACGGACGGCGTCCTTCTTGTTGACAAGGGGAGACTTCTTGCTCCCCTTGATGATCTCGGCCAGGAATGCAGCCTTCACTTCGGCGGCCGGGTCCACACCGGGGGAAACGCGCTCTTTCAGCAGGTGGAGCAGAAACTCCTCCTTACCTGCAGGGGGGGCTTCCAGCAGTTTGCACATTTCGGCAGTCTGCTCAGGGTTAAGCGGCAGCGCGGGGATTCCCTGCGCCTTGCGTTCGGCTTCGTGTTGCAGATACGCTTCGATCATAGTCCACTCC
>DAIERH010000437.1 GCA_027346925.1 Geobacter sp. | reverse complement strand
CATAATGTCGCCGATACCTCAGCCGCCCTGCCCGAGCTCAGGGAGGAGGACATAGACTTCCAGACAAAGGCCCTGATACTCGAATCTCCGAAGATCGGCGGGATTGTCGGGATCGGGGTGAATTCAGAGTTGACGACGGAGCCTACCAGGTATCTTGTCATCGACAGTATTCTCACGACCCTGCTCAACGTCGTCGGGTCGGTGAAGGCGATCTACAAATACACCAAGGACCTCGAATACTTCGCGACAAGGGATCCCCTTACGGACCTTTTCAACCAGAGGGTGTTCTGGGAGCTGCTCTATTACGAAACGGAACGTTCGAAAAGGCACGAGTACCGCTTCGCGCTCATGGTGATAGACATCGACAACTTCAAGACCATAAACGATACCTACGGGCATGTCTTCGGAGACAACTATCTGAGGGAAATCGCTTCCCTCCTGAGGGCGCTCAAGAGGAAAGGGGATATCCTGGTGCGGTACGGCGGCGATGAGTTTACCGCCATCCTCCCCGAAGCGGACGAGGAGCA
>DAIERH010000043.1 GCA_027346925.1 Geobacter sp. | reverse complement strand
ATACGCCGTTCTTCAACGGCTATCGTCCGCAGTTCTACTTCCGCACCACGGACGTTACGGGTGTTGTGGACCTTCCGGCCGGCACGGAGATGGTCATGCCTGGTGACAACATTGCAGTGACCGTCAACCTGATCACTCCGATCGCCATGGACGAAGGTCTCCGTTTTGCCATCCGCGAAGGTGGCCGTACCGTTGGCGCCGGCGTCGTCAGCTCGATTATCGAATAAAAAATATATCTGTAGGGGCGGTTTTTTCAGGTCCGCCCCTACAGTAACGTTTAAAGGAACAATCCAATGAGAGACATCATCACCCTTGCTTGCAGCGAGTGCAAGCAGAGAAACTACACAACCACCAAGAACAAGAAGACGACACCCGGCAAGCTTGAGTTCAACAAGTATTGCCGCTTCTGTCGCAAGCATACTCCTCACAAAGAGACAAAATAGCGTTTCCGGGTGGGCTGATCATGCAGGCCAGTAGCTCTAACGGCTAGAGCGCCGGTCTCCAAAACCGGATGTTGGGGGTTCGAATCCCTCCTGGCCTGCCATTTTATCCCGTCCGCTCAATCGCGCATGGTAGTGTCCGGATACATTCATGGCACTGGACAATCACAGGGAACACCATCGGGAGAGAAACGTGCAAAAAGTGAAGTCCTTTCTTGAATCAGTAAAGATCGAGCTCGGCAAGGTTACTTGGCCGACACGCAAGGAAACGGTTGCCACCACGGGTGTGGTGGTCGTCATCATCTTCATCATCTCGATCTACCTGGGTGCCTGCGATCTGGTCCTGTCTAAGCTGATGCGGCTGATATTAGGGTAAAGGAATACTTTATGTCCAAAAAGTGGTACGGAGTTCACACGTATTCCGGCTTCGAGAACAAGGTCAGGCTGAATCTGCTTGAACGCATAAAGAACGAAGGGGTGGAAGAGTATTTCGAGGAGGTCTTGATCCCTTCCGAGACCGTTGTCGAGTTGAAGAAAGGGGAGAAGAAGACCTCCTCGCGCAAGTTTTTTCCCGGCTACATCCTGCTCAAGATGGAGTTGACTGACGAGACGTGGCATATCGTGAAGGAAACCGCCAAGGTCACCGGATTCGTCGGGGGTAATACCCCATTCCCGATACCGGACGATGAGGTCAACAAGATTGCCCGCCGGATGGAAGAGGGGGCTGAAAAGCCGCGACCCAAGGTGCAATTCGAGGTCGGTGAGACGGTACGGGTCGTTGATGGCCCCTTCCTCAACTTCTCCGGTATCGTTGAGGATGTCAAGCCGGACAAGGGCAAACTGCGGGTAACCGTCACTATCTTCGGCAGGGCAACACCTGTGGAGCTTGAGTTCATGCAGGTTGAAAAAAGTTAGGATTACTACAAATAAATTCGTAGATGACGGCAAACAGCTACACAAAGGAGCACCATAATGGCAAAGAAGATAACAGGATATATCAAACTGCAAGTCCCCGCTGGCAAGGCCAACCCTTCTCCGCCCATCGGTCCGGCGCTTGGTCAGCACGGCGTCAACATCATGGAGTTCTGCAAGGCGTTCAACGCCAAGACCCAGGCTGACGAAGGCACCATCACACCTGTTGTCATCACGGTCTATGCTGATCGCTCCTTTTCATTCATCACGAAGACCCCACCCGTGCCGGTGCTGATCAAGAAGGCCTTGGGCATTGCGAGCGGTTCGGCGGTTCCCAACAAGACCAAGGTCGGCAAATTGACCAAGGCTCAGGTTGAAGAGATTGCGAAGAAGAAAATGCCCGATCTTAACGCCGCTTCCATTGAGGCCGCCATGAGGACTGTTGAAGGTACTGCCCGCTCCATGGGTGTTGACATCGTCTAAGGGCCCACAATTTACGATACGAGAGAGGTTGCATCATGTCGAAGACTGGAAAAAAACTTAACGAGGCGGCGTCAAAGATCGACAGAACCAAGGTCTATCCCCTCGCAACTGCCCTTGATGTTGTCAAGCAGACGGCTTTTGCCAAATTTGACGAGACCGTGGATGTGGCTGTCCGCCTGGGAGTTGACCCTCGCCACGCCGACCAGATGGTCCGCGGCGCCGTCGTGCTTCCCAACGGGTTGGGCAAGACCGTGCGCGTCCTGGTGTTTGCCAAGGGAGAGAAGGAAAAGGAAGCCCTTGATGCCGGTGCCGACTTTGTGGGCGCCGAGGATCTCGTTGCGAAGATTCAGGAAGGGTGGTTCGAGTTTGATACCGCTATCGCCACACCCGACATGATGGGTGTTGTCGGCAAGATCGGCAAGATCCTCGGTCCCCGTGGTCTTATGCCGAACCCGAAGGTCGGTACTGTTACCTTTGAAGTAGGCCGTGCGGTCAAGGAGTCCAAGGCCGGCAAGGTCGAGTTCCGCGTCGAAAAGGCGGGGATCGTGCATGCTCCGGTCGGCAAGGTTTCTTTTGATGCCGAAAAGCTGAAAGGCAACGTGCTGGCGCTGGTGGAAGCCCTGGTAAAGGCCAAGCCGTCGGCGGCCAAGGGGATCTATCTGAAAAAGATCTCCGTATCGTCCACTATGGGGCCTGGAGTAAATCTCGATATTAGCGACGTCACCTCGCAGTTGTAAGTCATACATCTACATCCGTCTGTTACGCCAAAGTCAAAGACAGCAGGCGCTTTTGCTGCTTAATCCGGGTGTCTGCCGGACCTGCCGAGACTTGGGTGCCGCAGGGTTGTTCCCTGCGCTTCCTGACTTTGGCCGGGGCATTGCCCCAGATACCAAAAGAAAGGAGGAAGTCGCTTGAACAAGGAGAATAAGCAAGAACAGGTCACCCAGATGCATGAGCGGCTCGCACGTGCCAAGGCGGTGTTCCTGGCTGATTTCCGCGGCATGAACGTGGGACAGGCCACCACTCTTCGCAATGAGTTGCGTAGCGCTTCGGTGGAGTACAAGGTATTCAAGAACACCTTGCTGGATCTGGCGGCCAAGGGTACGGACATGGAATGTCTCACTCCCTATCTCGCCGGACCGACTGCTATTGCCATCAGCTACGACGACCCAGTCGGCGCAGCCAAGGTGCTCAGCAAGTTCGCCAAGGACCCCCAGGGCAGGTTTGTCCTGAAGGTCGGGGTTCTGTCCGGCAAACTGCTGGACGTAAAGCAGATTCAGGCCTTGGCCGACCTGCCCTCGCGGGAGGTCCTCATCGCCAAGATGCTCGGCTCCATGCAAGCACCGGCAACCAACTTCGTTGGCGTGCTCGCCGCGCTGCCGGGCTCGCTGGTACGTGCCCTTGACGCTATCCGGGCTCAAAAAGCCGGGAATTAACAGACATACTGTAACTAACAAAAAATACATCACTCTTTTGGAGGAATACTACAATGGCAGAAATCACCAAGGCAGATGTAGTCAGCTTTATCGAAAAGATGACGGTTCTTGAACTGGCAGAACTCGTCAAGGAGTTGGAAGAAAAGTTCGGCGTATCCGCCGCCGCCCCGGTTGCCGTGGCCGCAGTTGCCGGTCCTGCCGCCGCTGCAGAGCCCGCCGAGGAGCAGACCGAATTCGATGTCATCCTCAAGGCCGCCGGCGCCAACAAGATCAACGTCATCAAGGTCGTCCGCGCCCTGACCAGCCTCGGCCTGAAAGAGGCCAAGGACCTGGTTGACGGCGCACCTGGCACGGTCAAACAGGGCGTTTCCAAGCAGGAGGCGGAAGACGCCAAGAAGCAACTCGTTGAAGCCGGCGCTGAAGTCGAAGTCAAATAACGTTCGTTTCCGTAACTATTTTGAAAGCCAAGGTCGCCTGGCGCGGCCTTGGCTTGTCCTGTTTGGACTCTCTCTCACCTCTTGAGACAGCCCGTAATTCCAGCCGGTTGGCCCTTTTCGGCCGGATGTCTTCACGATACTCGCCAAAGGAGAAGTTATGGCCTATTCGATCGCCAATAACCACCTGTTGCGGAAAAATTTCGCAAAAATTAAGAACATCATTGATATTCCCAACCTGATTGACATACAGAAAAATTCCTACCGGAGATTCCTTCAGCAGGAAGTCCCTCCTGAGTCGCGTAAAAACAGCGGACTCGAGGCGGTTTTCAAAAGCGTCTTTCCGATCAAGGATTTTAGCGAAAGCGCCTCGCTGGAGTATGTTTCCTACTCCCTCAGCAAGCCCAAGTACGATGTGGAGGAATGCCATCAGCGTGGCATGACCTTTGCGGCGCCCATGAAGGTCAAGGTGCGGCTCGTTATTTGGGATTCCGGCAAGGAAACGGGTGTCAGGGCTATCAAGGATATCAAGGAGCAGGAGGTTTATTTCGGCGAAATACCACTGATGACCGATAACGGCACGTTCATTATCAACGGCACGGAGCGCGTCATCGTCAGCCAGTTGCACCGATCTCCCGGCGTATTTTACGACCACGACAAGGGAAAGACCCACTCCAGCGGCAAGGTGCTCTATTCGGCCCGGGTGATACCATATCGTGGGTCGTGGCTTGATTTCGAATTCGATCATAAGGACATCCTGTACGTACGCATCGACCGACGCCGCAAGATGCCGGCCACGGTGCTGCTCAAGGCCCTGGGATACTCGGCCGAGCAACTCCTCAACTACTACTACAAAAGCGAGGAGATCTTTGTTCTGGGTGAACAGCTGAACAAGGGGATCGACCCCGAGCTGCTCACTCTGCAAAAAGCCGCCATTGACGTTGCCGACCCAAAGAGCGGCGAGGTGATCGTCAAGGCCAACCGCAAGTACACCAAGGCCTCCATCAAGAAGATGCTGGAACACGGCATCTCGGCCGTACCGGTGAATATCGAGGGCATAGTCGGTCGCTACGCCTCCTCTGATATTGTGGACCCTGCCACCGGCGAGATCGTCGTGGAATGCAACGAGGAAATCACCGCCGATAAATTCGAAGAGATCAAGTCTCGCGGCGTGACGTCATTCAAGGTTATTTTTATCGACAACCTGCACGTCACCTCCTCGTTCCGCGACACCTTGCTGGTGGACAAGATCAGCACCACTGACGAAGCGTTGATCGAGATCTATCGCCGTCTGCGCCCCGGCGACCCTCCAACATTGAAGAGTTCCCTGGCGCTGTTCGACAACCTGTTCTTCAACCCCGAACGATATGATCTCTCCGCTGTCGGCCGCCTCAAGCTGAACTTCAAACTCGGCCTGAAGGTGTGGCCCGATTGCACGGTGCTGAACGCCCCCAGTATGTTCAGCGTCGATGACGTGAGCAGCTTCGAGGAACTCGTTAAGTCGCTTGCCCAGGGAAACGCCCAGTTTTCCCAGTTCCTGCTGGCGAAAATGCCCACTGATTTCGTCAAGACACTTAAAAAGCTCGACGTGACCCAGCCGGTTCCTGAAAAACTCAGGGAACAACTGGTCAATGAGTTCAACAACCTGGTCAGGGATGAGGATTTCTTCCAAAAAGAGCACTTCGCTCCCCTCGGTCTGGGCGAGGCGACCGTCAAGCTGACCGAGCAGATCGATCAGGGACATTTTGATGTGAATCGCCGCGCCATTGAGGTGCTGCGCCGCAATCGGATGGTCTTCGAGGACCTGTTCGACGGGCAGATCCAGAAAAGTTCCAAAAACGACATCCTGGAGATCGTCCGGTACCTGATTGACCTGAAAAACGGGCGCGGGACAATTGACGATATCGACCACCTTGGCAACCGCCGCGTGCGCGCCGTGGGTGAATTGCTGGAGAACCAGTACCGTATCGGTCTGGTCCGCATGGAGCGTGCCATCAAGGAGCGCATGAGTCTGCAGGAGGTAGAGAACCTCATGCCCCACGACCTGATCAACTCCAAGCCGGTTTCAGCCGTGGTCAAGGAGTTCTTCGGTTCGTCCCAACTTTCCCAGTTCATGGACCAGACCAATCCGCTTTCCGAAGTCACCCACAAGCGCCGCCTCTCCGCCCTTGGACCGGGCGGCTTGACCCGCGAGCGGGCCGGCTTTGAGGTGCGTGACGTCCATCCGACCCACTATGGACGCGTCTGCCCGATCGAAACCCCGGAGGGTCCCAACATTGGTCTGATCGCCTCGCTTTCCACCTATGCCCGTATCAACGAGCACGGTTTCGTGGAGACCCCCTACCGCATTGTCCAGGAAGGGAAATTGACCAATGAGGTCCGTTTCTTCTCCGCCCTGGAAGAGGAGGGGCATGCCATTGCCCAGGCAAACGCCGAGGTGGACAAGAATGGCCGGTTTGTCAACGACTATGTCTCTGCCCGTAAAAGCGGCGAGTTCATCCTGGTGCATCGTGACGAGATCGAACTGATGGACGTTGCGCCCAAGCAACTGGTGTCCGTGGCTGCCGCCCTGATCCCCTTCCTGGAGAACGACGACGCCAACCGCGCCCTGATGGGCTCCAACATGCAACGCCAGGCCGTGCCGCTGTTGCGTGCCGATTCTCCGCTGGTGGGCACCGGCATGGAACGGATCGTGGCCAAGGACTCGGGCGTTTCGGTCATCGCCCGCCACAACGGCGTGGTCGAGTCGGTGGACGCCTCCCGCATCGTGGTCAAGATCGATGAGGACGAACTCGATGAGACCGGCACCGGGGTGGACATCTACAACCTGATAAAGTTTGCCCGCTCCAATCAGAACACCTGTATCAACAACAAGCCGGTGGTCAAGGTGGGTGATGCCGTCAAGCGTGGCGAGGTGATTGCCGACGGCCCCTCTACCGAGATGGGAGAGCTGGCCCTGGGCCAGAACATCGTCGTGGCTTTCATGCCGTGGGGCGGCTACAACTTCGAGGACTCGATCCTGGTTTCCGAAAAGCTGGTGAAGGACGACCGCTACACCTCGATTCATATCGAGGAATTCGAGTGCGTGGCCCGCGACACCAAGCTGGGCAAGGAGGATATCACCTCCGATATCCCCAACCTGGGCGAGGAATCCTTGAAAGACCTGGACGAGTCGGGGATTATCCGGATCGGTGCCGAGGTCAAGCCGGGCGATATCCTGGTGGGCAAGATCACCCCCAAAGGTGAAACACAACTCTCTCCCGAGGAGAAACTGTTGCGGGCCATCTTCGGCGAGAAGGCAGGGGATGTGCGTGACACCTCCCTGACCGTGCCGCCAGGTGTGGAGGGGACGGTGATCGGTGCCAAGATTTTCTCCCGCAAGGGCTCCGACAAGGACACTCGTACCGAGTTGATCGAGAAGGCCGAGGAGAACAAGCTGCGCAAGGATGAGCAGGACGAGATCCGTATCATTCGCGACTCGGCAGTGGGCAAGCTGAAGAAGCTGCTGTTGGGTAAGACCCTGGCGGTCAAGCTCGAGGACGGTGAAGGCAGGCTGATCCTGGCCAAAGGGAAGAAGATCACCGAAGAAGCCCTCAATGAGTTGCCCATTGATCGCTGGGGGGGTATCTCCGTCAGTGATGGCGGCGAGACCGACGACAAGGTCAATCAGGTGCTGGAGACCCTGAGCCGTCAGATCGACCTGATCCGGAGCGTCTTCGACGACAAGGTGCAGAAACTCAAACGTGGCGACGATTTGCCGCCGGGCGTGATCAAGATGGTCAAGGTCTACATCGCCATCAAGCGCAAACTGCAGGTCGGCGACAAGATGGCCGGTCGCCACGGTAACAAGGGGGTTGTCTCGCGCATCCTCCCGGAAGAGGACATGCCCTACATGGAGGACGGCCGGCCGGTGGAGATCGTACTCAATCCGCTGGGGGTTCCCTCTCGTATGAACGTCGGCCAGATCCTGGAGACCCATCTGGGGTGGGCCGCCAAGGGGATCGGCTGGAAGATCGAGGAGATGCTGCAGAAACAGACCTCCGAGGAGAACCTCAAAAAGTACCTGAGAGATGTGTACGGGGACAAAGAGGTGAGCAGGTTCGTGGATGATCTTGACCGCGAGGAACTGCTGAAGGTCTGCCGCCGCCTGCAACGCGGCGCCCCCATGGCGTCGCCGGTCTTCGAGGGGGCCAGCGAGGAAAAGATCAAAGGTATGCTGGAAAAGGCCGGCTTCCATTCGTCGGGCCAAGTGACCCTGTTCGACGGTAGAAGCGGCGATCCTTTCAAGCACAAGGTAACTGTTGGCGTGATGTACGTGCTCAAACTGCATCATCTGGTCGATGACAAGATCCATGCCCGTTCCATCGGTCCCTACAGTCTGGTGACCCAGCAGCCGTTGGGTGGCAAGGCTCAATTCGGTGGCCAGAGACTGGGCGAGATGGAGGTTTGGGCCATGGAGGCCTACGGCGCCTCATACGCCTTGCAGGAGTTCCTTACGGTCAAGTCGGACGATGTCTCGGGCCGCACCAGGATGTACGAGGCCATCGTCAAGGGTAAGCATACCCTGGAACCCGGCCTGCCCGAGTCCTTCAACGTTCTCATCAAGGAGTTGCAATCGCTCTGCCTCGATGTGGACCTGCTGGAAGGGGACGAGGACTAAGACGCGGCGGGCGGGGTTCCCGCCCGCTGACTGCCTACAGCATACCTTTGCGGTCAGCCATCACGGCAAGGCGGCAAGGCTTCAGAATAAACGGAGGAGAGCATCGTGGAAGATTATTTCAGTTTCTTTGATAAACCCAAAGATCCGCTCCATTTTTCAGCTATACGGATATCCGTTTCTTCTCCCGACAAGATCCGGGAGCGTTCCCATGGCGAGGTCAAGAAGCCGGAGACGATCAATTACCGCACCTTCAAGCCGGAGCGGGACGGACTGTTCTGCGCCAAGATATTTGGACCCACCAAGGATTACGAGTGTAATTGCGGCAAATACAAGCGCATGAAACACCGTGGCATTGTCTGCGAGAAATGCGGCGTGGAGGTGATCCCGTCCAAGGTACGCCGCGAGCGGCTCGGTCACATCGACCTGGCCACGCCGGTGGCCCATATCTGGTTCCTCAAGTCGCTCCCCTCGCGGATCGGCAACCTACTGGATATCACCCTGAAAGACCTGGAAAAGGTGCTCTATTTCGAGGCGTTTGTCATCAGCAATCCCAAGAACACCCCGATGCAGTTCTGCGAGGTCATGTCCGAGGAGAAATTCCTCAAGGCCCAGCAGGAATACGGCAGCGACTCCTTTGAGGGCGGCATGGGCGCCGAGGCCATCAGGGAATGCCTCAAGGCCCTTGACCTGGATGATCTGGCGGTCCAGTTGCGCACCGACATGATGGAATCCACCAGCGAGGCTAAACGCAAGAAGAACGCCAAGCGGCTCAAGGTGGTGGAGGCCTTCAAGATTTCTGGCAACAAGCCGGAATGGATGATCCTGGAGTGCATCCCGGTGCTGCCGCCGGAACTGCGTCCGCTGGTTCCCCTGGATGGTGGGCGCTTCGCCACGTCTGACCTGAACGATCTTTACCGCCGCGTGATCAACCGCAACAATCGCCTCAAGCGCTTGATGGAGCTCCAGGCCCCGGAGGTGATCATCCGTAACGAGAAGCGCATGCTGCAGGAGGCGGTGGATGCCCTGTTCGACAACGGCCGCCGCGGCCGGGCCATTGCCGGCCCCAACAAACGTCCGCTCAAATCACTGTCCGACATGCTCAAGGGCAAGTCGGGCCGCTTCCGCCAGAACCTGCTCGGCAAGCGTGTGGATTACTCCGGCCGCTCCGTGATCGTCGTCGGCCCGGAGTTGAAGCTGCATCAGTGCGGTCTGCCCAAGAAGATGGCACTGGAGTTGTTCAAGCCTTTCATCTACAACAAGCTGGAAGAGCGGGGCTATGTCACCACCATCAAGAGCGCCAAGAAGATGGTGGAGAAGGAACGTCCCGAGGTGTGGGATGTGCTGGAGGAGGTCATCAAGGAGCACCCGGTGATGCTGAACCGCGCCCCGACCCTGCACCGGCTCGGTATCCAGGCCTTTGAGCCCGTATTGATCGAGGGCAAGGCCATCCAACTCCATCCGCTTGTCTGTACCGCCTTCAACGCCGACTTCGACGGTGACCAGATGGCGGTACACCTGCCGCTCTCCATTGAGAGCCAGGTAGAGGCCCGGGTGCTGATGATGTCCACCAACAACATCCTCAGCCCGGCCAACGGCAAGCCGATCATCGTGCCGTCCCAGGACATGGTCCTGGGTGCCTACTACATGACCCGCGACCGCATGTACCAACCGGATATCGATGAGAAGACCGGTCAGGAAATAATCGATGCCGCGACCGGAAAACCGGTGTACCGAAAGGTCAAGGGCACAGGCAAGATATTCTCTTCTCCGGATGAAGTGCGTATTGCCTTTGACGCGGGCGAGGTTGACATGCAGGCCACCGTCAAGGTGCGCATGAAGAACCTGGTGTCCGACGAGCGACCGCAATTGATCGACACAACCGTGGGCCGCGTGATCCTGCGGGAGATTTTGCCTGAATCTGTGCCGTTCAGCGCCATCAACAAGGTGATGAACAAGAAGGAGCTCTCCAACCTTGTGGATACCTGTTATCGTCTGGCCGACAGCAAGGAAACGGTCATCCTGGCCGACAAGCTGAAGGATATAGGTTTCCGCTACGCCAACCTGGCCGGTATCTCCATTTGTCTTGACGACATGGTCATCCCGGAAGGGAAGGCAGCCATCATCACCAAGGCCGAAGACGAGGTCAAGGAGATCCAGAACCAGTATACCGAGGGTCTCATCACCGACGGCGAACGCTACAACAAAGTCATCGATATCTGGGCCAAGGCCACGGAGGATATCGCCAAGGAGATGCTCGACAACCTCTCGAAGCAGACCTTTATCGATGAAACAGGTGCCGAGCGAAAAGAGTCCTCGTTCAACGCGATTCACATGATGGCCGACTCTGGCGCAAGGGGCTCCGCCCAGCAGATTCGCCAGTTGGCCGGCATGCGCGGTCTGATGGCCAAGCCGTCCGGCGAGATCATCGAAACCCCCATTACCGCCAACTTCCGCGAAGGTCTGACCGTGCTCCAGTACTTCATCTCCACCCATGGTGCCCGTAAGGGTCTGGCGGATACCGCCCTCAAGACGGCCAACTCCGGGTACCTGACGCGTCGCCTGGTGGATGTTGCCCAGGACGCCATTATCACCGAGGACGATTGCGGCACGTTGGACGGTTTGATCGTCTCGTCGTTGACTGAAGGGGGAGAGATTATCGAGCATATCGGCGATCGTATCCTGGGGCGTGTTGCCCTGGATGACATCCTTGACCCGATTACCGGAGAGGCGCTGGTTGAGGCCAATCAGGAGATCGATGAAACCCTGGTCAAACGGATTGAGGACTCAGGTCTGGAGAAGGTCAAGATCCGTTCCGTGCTCACCTGCCAGAGCCGTCGCGGTATCTGCGCTAAGTGTTATGGCCGCGACCTGGCACGCGGGCACAGCGTAAATCAGGGGGAAGCGGTCGGGGTCATCGCGGCCCAGTCCATCGGTGAGCCGGGTACGCAGTTGACCATGCGGACCTTCCACATCGGTGGTACCGCATCCCGACACGCCGAACAGACCTCACTGGAGGCCCGTACCGATGGTTCTCTCAAGTTCATCGGTCTGAACACGGTCGTGAATGCGGAAGGGCATCACATCGTCATGAATCGCAATGGCGAAATCGCCGTGGTTGACGATACCGGCCGCGAGCGTGAGAAGTACGGGGTTGTGTATGGCGCCAAGATCAAGATCGCCCCTGAGGGCAAGGTCAAGCAGGGTACAACCCTGGCGGAATGGGATCCCTACACCATGCCGATCCTCACCGAATTCGCCGGGAAGGTTAAATTTGGCGACATCATTGAGGGTGTAACCATGGAAGAACAGTTGGACGAGGTGACCGGGTTGTCCCGCAAGGTCATCATCGAGTCCAAGGACAGCGACAAGCGTCCCCGCATCGCCATCAAGGATGTCAGCGGTGATGGCGGCGGCACGATCGGCCGCTACTTCTTACCGGTGGGGGCCAATATCTCGGTTCAGGAAGATATGGTGATCAGCGGCGGCGATATCATTGCCAAAATCCCCCGCGAAACGACCAAGACCAAGGATATTACCGGTGGTCTGCCGCGTGTTGCCGAATTGTTCGAGGCTCGCAAACCCAAGGATTACGCCGTGATCTCGGAGATAGACGGCCGCGTCTCCTACGGCAAGGACGCCAAGGGCAAGCGCAAGGTCATCGTCACTCCCGAGGTGGGGGAGCCTAAGGAATACCTGATCCCGAAAGGGAAGCACATCAGCGTCCATGAGGGAGATCAGGTGCGCGCCGGTGAGGCGCTCATGGACGGTTCATCCAATCCGCACGATATCCTCAGGGTATTGGGTGTCAAGGAACTGGCCAAGTACTTGGTTGATGAGGTGCAGGAGGTGTACCGTCTCCAGGGGGTAAAGATCAACGACAAACACATTGAGGTCATTGTTCGACAGATGCTGCGCAGGGTCCGTATCAAGGATGTGGGGGACACCTCCTTGTTGGTGGATGACCAAGTAGAGCGCTTTATGTTCGAAGAGGAAAACGAAAAGGTGTTGGCAGAAGGAAAACGTCCCGCCATTGCAGAGCCGTTGCTGCTGGGTATCACCAAGGCGTCCTTGTCGACCGAATCGTTCATCTCGGCCGCATCCTTCCAGGAAACGACCAAGGTGCTCACACAGGCCGCCATCGAGGGCAAGGTGGACTACCTGCGCGGACTCAAGGAGAACGTCATCATGGGCAGACTCATACCCGCAGGCACAGGGCTGGGACGGTATCGGAATCTGCGTCTGCTGGCGGATACACCAGAGCAGGAACACCAACACCAACCGGTCGAGCCTGACGACGGTAGCGACTCGGAGACAGTACCGGAAGCTGCCTGACTTAGCGGCGACATACTTGAAACGGGAGGGCGTGCATAGTTATTTGCGCCCTCCCGTTGTATGGAATGCTGTAGACCATTGCCGCAAATGGTGCAAAGGCAAAAAACAACAGTACGCGATTTTTTTGTTGACACGCCAAGAATAATTTGGTAGATAATGTGTCTCTTTTGAGGTCTGCGCCCAAAGTGTCCGCACTTTGATAGACGAATGGAGATGCCGCGTTGTCTGCGGTCTACACCTATTCCATTCCCCGCCCTGTTTGTACGCATTCGCGTCCCAAGCGGCAGCGGCCTCGAGCAATGATTCGAGTTTGAGATGTTGTGGCATTGTTTGTGTCCCGTGGTGTGTTGCGGGGTTTGTGGTGCCCGGTATTTTTTTTTGCTGGTCCAGTATTTTGTATGATGCGTTAAAAAGGTTTGACAACTAATCTAAGAATTTGCTAGTTTCACGGTTCGCTCTATTTTGGAGTGGCTGGGATATTTTTGTGCTGGGAGAAATAGACGATATGCCAACGATTAATCAGCTTATACGGACTGGCAGGGAGAACAAGAAGGATAAGTCTACTGCGCCTGCCTTGAAGTGT
>DAIERH010000436.1 GCA_027346925.1 Geobacter sp. | reverse complement strand
ATCGGCCCCACCATCACCACCATGCCCCAGATCGACATGATGGCGCCGCGCCGCTCCGGCGGGTAGCGGTCCAGGATGATGGCCTGCGACAGCGGCGACAGCGCCGCGCCGAACACGCCCTGCAGCACGCGGAACAGGATCATCTGGTCCAGCGTCTGCGCCGCTCCGCACATCATGGAGGTGACGGTGAAGCCGGCCATGCAGGCGATGAAGGAATTTTTGCGCCCGAAGCGCCCCGCGATCCAGCCGACCGGCGCGGTCATGATCGCGGCGGCCACGATGTAGGAGGTCAGCACCCAGGTGATCTGGTCGCGCGACGCCTGCAGCGAGCCCTGCATATAGGGCAGCGCCACGTTGGCGATGGTCGAATCCAGCACCTGCATGATCGTGGCCGCCATGATCACCACCGTGATCAGGCCGCGGTGATGCACCTTTTCGCTGGCGTTGGTCGGGGCGGCTTGGCTCATCGCGCGGCCCTTAGGGATTGGTGAAGGCGGCGGGCAGCAGATCGCCCAGTTGCCGGATGCGG
>DAIERH010000435.1 GCA_027346925.1 Geobacter sp. | reverse complement strand
CCGCGATCTTGTGCCGCGACAGGCTGGCAAGGATGGGACGGATGGCCATGGTCGACCTCATTGCGCCTTGAGTTGCAACGCGGGGGGGATCAGGCACGCCCGCCACGCCGGCAAGGCGCCGGCCAGCAGGCTGCCCGCCAGCGCAAGCCCGAATGTCGCAAGCAGCATCGCGGGGTCGAGATGCGCGAGCCTGGCGTAGTTGGAGGGCTGCTGCCGCACCGCCCAGAGTCCCAGCAGGGTCAGCAGCAACCCGAGCACGCCACCCGCGAGACCGACCAGACCGGACTCGATCAGAAGCTGCGTGAAGATCGCCCGGCGCGACGCACCCAGCGCGCGGCGCACGCCGATCTCGCTGCTGCGGCGCAGGAACTTGGCCAGCAGCAGGCCCGCGGTATTGACCAGGCAGACGATCAGCAGGCCCAGTGCCACCAGCAGCCAGACAGCGGCCCAGGCCAGACCAAACCCGACCTCGAGCGACGCCCGCGGCCGCAGTCCCAGCGCGAGCCGCGCGTCGCCACCGGATTTTGAGAA
>DAIERH010000434.1 GCA_027346925.1 Geobacter sp. | reverse complement strand
CGCTCCCTTGGCGGTCCGGGTCGGGAAGAGCGCCTCGTCACTCACGCCCTCGAGCTGGCGGTCAATCTTCTTCAGCTCGGCGTCCCAGTTGCGCTCGCTCATGACTGCTCCCGCGCCAGGGCATGGCGCTCGATCTTCTTGTAGAGATTCGACCGTGGCATGTCGAGCGCGCGCGCGGTCTCCGCGACGTTCCAGTCGTGTTCCCGCAGCTTCACGAGCAGGAAGGCGCGCTCGGCTGCGAGCTTGAACTCCTCGAACGTCTTGCAGACATCGAGGCCGCCGAGCGACGACCCGTCGGCGACGCGGGTGCCCACCAGGCGCTCCACGTCCGCCACGGCGACTTGGGCGCCGCGCGAGAGGATGAGCAGCCGTTCCACCGTGTTGCGCAGTTCCCGGACGTTGCCCGGCCAGTCGAGCGCCGCAAGGCGATCGGCCGCCAGGCGCTCCATGCCCCGCGCGGCACTCCCCTGCGGCGCGAAGAGGTCGAGGAAATGCTGAATCAGCACCGGAATGTCGTCGCGCCGCTCGCGGA
>DAIERH010000433.1 GCA_027346925.1 Geobacter sp. | reverse complement strand
CCGGAGAGGGTGCGCCACGGTACGCCGTACTCCACGTTGATGGTGTAGGGGGCGTAGGGGCGTTCGTCGCTGACGATGCCGCTCCAGATCGGGGAATTGATGTAGCGGCGGGGTTGCCCCTTGACCGCGTCATAGTTGAGACGGAACGAGCGGTTGCCCTCCGCCAGCTGGGTCAGCGGCTTGCCGACCCGTTTTTCCAGGTTCTGATAGCCGCGAAAGGCCAGTTCACCGTTGCTTTCCGGCGCCATTGCCAGGAGAACGTCGGCCACGTTCTGCTCGTTCTCCAGATCCACGAACCGCTTGCCCCCCCACTCGCGGGTCGGCATCTCCCTGACCAGCTTGTCGTGGACATCGTCCGCATCCCAGTACACCCCATGGGCCCCCATGTGGTTGCCCATGGCCGGCCCCAGGGACATGAAGCGGTTGTAGAGGTTCTTGTAGTCCCGCTCCACGATGGCCAGGTTGGGCATGGTTGTGCCGGGGATCGGCTCGCACTCCCCCAGTTTCCAGTCCTTGACGCTCCGCTGGGCGATCTCG
>DAIERH010000432.1 GCA_027346925.1 Geobacter sp. | reverse complement strand
GAATCTGGCCGTCGGTGACTTTAATTTCTTTGGGCAAGCCGCTGATTAAATCGCGGCCGCGCAAATTCATTTCCAGGTTGTCCTTCAAATGAGCGGCGGCGCCGATTTCAATTTTAACTTTTTCCGCCAGCTGTTCGCCGATTAAAATATTAAATTCTTCGCGTACATACTGAATAATATCGTTATTCAAAGCGTTGCCGGCCAAACGCAAGCTTTTGGTGTTGACGCAGCCGCCTAAGGCGATAACGGCGATGTCGGTGGTGCCGCCGCCGATATCCACAATCATGGTGGCGTTGGCTTCCAAAACCGGCAACCGCACGCCGATGGCGCCGGCCATCGGTTCTTCCACCAGATAAACCTCGCGCGCGCCGGCCGATTTGACCGCGTCTTCCACCGCTTTCTTTTCCACCTCGGTAATATCCAGCGGAATGCCGATCACCACCCGCGGCCGCGGCACCAGGGTGAAGTTTTCGCTATGAACCTTATCAATAAAGTATTTTAGCATTTTTTCCGTTACTTCAAAATCCGACACCACGCCG
>DAIERH010000431.1 GCA_027346925.1 Geobacter sp. | reverse complement strand
AACCGAAGCACTAAACGAAATTGCAAATATAATAATTAAAGTTCTTGACAAAAACTTACGTTCATGTTTAAATTGTAACAACTTTTACGAAGAACGTGAAACGTGTTACAAGTTTAATGCTAGACCTCCTGCGAGAATTATTGCTAAAGCTTGTGAACATTGGGAAGATTTCGATATTCCGTTTTAGATAACGCTGACGTTCCAGGAATGTGAACCTGCCTGGAAAATACAGCATCAGATGCTGAACATGTTCGGAGATTGTGCATAACGACAAAGCGCACCAGCGCGAAGCGACTGTGTGCCGCGACGGGTTATGAACAATAGGGGATGGAAGTGAAACTTACATGTAATTGCTGTGATGGAATATACAACTCCTTCGATGTCCACTTTACAAGCGCGTGTGACAACAAGTGCGCTCATTGCGTTGATATGCGATTCTCTGGAATGGGCGTGGCAAGGCCGAATGTGGCTGCTATCGTGGATACTGTGGTCAAGAACCAAGATGGTTTTGATGATGTTCTGTTTTTGGGCGGGGAGCCGTG
>DAIERH010000430.1 GCA_027346925.1 Geobacter sp. | reverse complement strand
GGTGCTATAGCGCATGTATTGTAGTTTGGCATCATTCTCCAGTCCGACCAACGCCAGCAAACCTGAGATCTTCTTCCTGAGATCACTCCGCTTCATACCGCGCAGGCCGCCGAAGAACTCGAGATTCTGCGCGCCGGACAGTCGGTAGTAGAAACTCCGTTCCTCGCCCAGAACCAAACCGATGCACGCTCTGGCCTGATACGGGTGGGAACGAATGTCGAAACCGCAAACTGTAACAGTACCTGCTTGGGGAACGATAAGGCCGGAAATAATCCGAAGAAGCGTGGTCTTGCCGGCGCCGTTGGGACCGAGGAGGGTGAAGATTTGAGCGGCGTTCACGGCCAAACTTATATGACTTAGTGCCTCACTCTGCCGTTTAGGGTAACCAAAACTTATGTCAGAACCCTCAATCATAGATGTCTCACGTTGTCTGGCAGCGGCGCTGGCGCACGCTGACTGAACAGGAATCGGCGCGTGGCGGCCACTATGATGTAAACAACCATTATGCCAACGAAATAAGCCGGCGGGAGGCGAATACCGCT
>DAIERH010000429.1 GCA_027346925.1 Geobacter sp. | reverse complement strand
CCGACTGCACCAGCGGCTTCAAGTGCTTCAGGAGGAGCGTCCTGGAGGCGATCGACCTCGACCGGGTGCGCTCCGACGGCTACTCGTTCCAGATCGAGATGAACTACCGCTGCGTGGAGCACGGCTTCCGGGTGGGGGAAGTCCCGATCATCTTCATCGACCGGCACGCGGGCACCTCCAAGATGTCCAAGAGAATCGTCCGGGAGGCGGTGTTCATGGTGTGGAAGCTGAAGCTCGGCACCCTCTTGCGGCGCTTGAGCCCGGTGGGGAGGGGGTGATGGCCATCTTCTGGCAGATCGTCTGTCTTGCCGGTCTCTGGGGCTGGGTGCTCGCCACGGTCGGCTTCATCCTGGCGGGCTTTCCCGCAAGGGGGGTCTTTGCGGCGAGACGCGCGTTCCCCTGGGGGGTGGCGGTGGTGGTCTGTTTCTTCGCCTGGGTCGTCGGGATGCTGCACGCCTAGGCCGCCCACCGTCGCGCTTTCTTCCCGTCGGTTCGCTGTATCCTCCGCGAAAACTTCGGTCCCCGATCGATCGCTCTCTGATTG
>DAIERH010000428.1 GCA_027346925.1 Geobacter sp. | reverse complement strand
CCGACCATAAACAGTAGGCCCAGGCTCAACCCAGCGTTTCGCCAGTTGAACTTGAGCCAGGAGAGCAGCACCAGGGCCCAGGCCGGGGGGATCACGGCTGCTCCTGCGTCTCAGCCGGGGTGGCCTTGTGCTGCCGCTTCCCGTCGTGGGGCCGGATCACGTAGCTGACGGCCAGCAGCGCGAAGCCCATGCCGATGAGCGCCAGCGCCCACAGCAGCAGGCTCACGGCAAACAGCTGCATCAGCTCCGGCGTGGTCTCGTGGCCCAGCTGCAGCAGGCCCAGCGTGGCCACCAGTGCCAGCAGCGCGCCATCGGCAATGGCCCGGGCATAGTCCACCGGCGCCGCTTCGCCGCCGAAGGCGAAGGCCACCGGGTCCATCACCAGTGGCTCGGCCGCCGCGAGTTCCACTTGAAAACCCGGCCGCGATTTCATCGAAGCCAGGCCTGCGGCCGGCGAGCGATCGACCGGCTCGGCGGCTTTTTCTTCAGCGCGCGGTGCCACGTCAAACGCAATCAGCCCCAGGCACAATAAGGCGGCGAAGCGC
>DAIERH010000427.1 GCA_027346925.1 Geobacter sp. | reverse complement strand
GATCAGCGCGGCGCCGGCGATGAAAGCCGGGATGCCGGCGGCATCCAGCGCGTCCTTGGCGATCTGTGCATCAACGATGGATTCGGCGTGATAGGCGGTCTGCATAGCATGGCTCCTTGCCGCGTCAGCGTACGCCCATCACCGGCCCCGCGCAGCCGGCTAAACTTGGGCTCTTTATCCGCCTGTTGTCCGCCATGGCCCACGACGCACCCGCCAGCCCGCCGCAGCATTTCATCCGCCAGATCGTGCAGGCGGACCGGGCCTCCGGCAAGCACGGCGGACAGGTCGTCACGCGTTTTCCGCCCGAGCCCAACGGCTACCTGCATCTGGGCCACGCCAAAAGCATCTGCCTGAACTTCGGCATCGCCGCGGAAAACGGCGGCCGCTGCCACCTGCGCTTCGACGACACCAACCCGGCCCGGGAAGACCCCGAATACGTGCAATCGATCCAGGACGACGTGCGCTGGCTGGGTTTCGAGTGGGACACCCTGCGCCACGCCTCGGACTACTTCGAGGTGTTCTACCTGGGTGCCGAGAAACTGATCCGCC
>DAIERH010000042.1 GCA_027346925.1 Geobacter sp. | reverse complement strand
GATCCAGTTGCGCTGCATCACCAGCACCCGCTCCGGCCAGCCGGGCAGGCGCCCGGTCCACTCCAGAAGCTCCTCGGCATAGTCGGTGATGCGGAAGAACCACTGGTCCAACTCCTTCTGCTTGACCTCGCTGTCGCAACGCCAGCAGGCGCCGTCCTCAACTTGCTCATTGGCCAGCACGGTCTCGCAATTGGGGCACCAATTGACGAACGAGGTCTTCTTGTAGGCCAGCCCCTTGGCAAACATCTCCAGGAAGATCTTCTGTTCCCAGCGGTAATACTCCACGTCGCAGGTGGCCAGCTCGCGGCCCCAGTCGTAGGAGAGCCCCATCTTCTTGAGCTGGCCCCGCATGTAGGCGATATTCTCGTAGGTCCATTTGGCCGGATGGCTCTTGTTCTGGATGGCGGCGTTCTCCGCCGGCATGCCGAAGGCATCCCATCCCATGGGATGGAGCACGTTGAAACCGCGCATCCGCTTGAATCTGCCGATCACATCGCCGATGGAATAGTTGCGAACGTGTCCCATATGGATCCTGCCGGAGGGATAGGGGAACATCTCCAGCAGGTAGTATTTCCGTTTGTCCGTGCCTTCGGTCACCGCAAAGGATTTTTGCTTTTCCCATTGCTGTTGCCATTTCTGCTCAATGTCTTTGGGGTTGTATTTCTGATCCACTGATTCTTCCTTTCTCATTTCTATCAATTCGCTAATCAGACAAACTCGCCCTTGATGAGTATCTCCCGCGCGATCCGCTGCAGCGGCACGGCCCGGTCAACCACCCCGGTCGCCACCGCCTCCCGCGGCATGCCGTAGACCACGGCGGTTTCTTCAGACTCGGCAATCACGTGTCCGCCCTGTTCCTTGACCGCCCGTATCCCCTTGCTGCCGTCGTTGCCCATGCCGGTCAGTATGACCGCCACCATGCGGCTGCGGTAGATCGACGCACAGGATTCGAGCATGACGTCCACGGATGGCACATAACGGTCTGTTGCCGAGGGGGGTACGACCCTGGCGGTCACCTGGCCCCCATGTATCTCGAAGACGAGGTTTTTACCGCCCGGAGCGATCAGTATCCTGCCGGGAAGCACCGCATCGCCGTCCTCGGCCTCCTTTACCTCGAACCGTGATGCGCGGTCCAGACGTTCAGCAAAGGCGCGGGTAAAGCCGGCGGGCATATGCTGCGAAACCACCACGGCAAAGGGGAACGGCTTCTCGAACGCAGAGAAGATCGACTGCAGTGCCGGCGGACCGCCGGTGGACGAGCCGATGGCCACGATATCGATGGGGTGCTGGGACGTGTCGGCGCCGACAACGGCCGCGCCGGACACTTCGGGCCGCTCGTGGTTCGTTTGCGGGTGCCGGCGAATGCTTGCCGGGTTGAGACCAACCACCTGCAACACCTTGCGGTGCAGGTCGTCCTTGATCAGAAGCAAATCCTTCGAGGCACTGCTGGACGGCTTGGCGACAAAGTCCAGGGCGCCCAGATCCAAGGCCTTGAAGACCTTGTCGGCACCGGAGAGGGCGCTGATCACGATCACCGGCATGGAAAAACGGGTGGTCAGAATCCTGAGCAGCGTGAAGCCGTCCATCTTGGGCATTTCCAGGTCAAGGGTAACCAGGTCCGGTTTGAGGGCGATGACCTTCTGAATCCCGTCCTCACCGTTGGTGGCATACCCCACCACCTCGATATCCTGAATCCCCTCCAGCATCTTCGTGATGGTACGCCGGCTGAAAGCCGAATCGTCAACCACCACCACCCTGACCCTTTTCATGACTGCCCTCCCGGAATGTGCCGTTCAGGCTTTTGATAGATCATGTCATTCTTGAAATGGCGCAGGGTGAACATGGTGGTGATGTTCATCAGTGACTCGGAATGTCCCAGCAGCAAATAACCTCCGTCGTAGAGGGAGTTGTGGAAGGCCTCCACCACCTGTTTCTTGGCGGCGGCATCGAAGTAGATGATCACGTTGCGGCAGAAGATCAGGTCCATCCTGCCGAGCATGACCATGCGGTGCGTATCGAACAGGTTGAGATGGCTGATGGTGACCAGTTCCCGCACCTCGTCGTTGATCCTGTAGCCGCCATCCTGCTCCTGGAAGAAGCGCTTGATATACTGCTCGTCCGTGGCCCTGAACGACGACTTGCCATAGACCCCGCGCCGGGCGTGCTGGAGAACCCGCTGGCTGATGTCCGTGCCGATGATCTCGATCTTCCATCCCTGCAACTCCCTGATTTCCCGAAGCAGCATGGCGATGGTGAACGGCTCCTCGCCCGTGGAGCAGCCCGCGCTCCAGATACGCAGGGTGCGGTCCTTGCGTGCCGCTTTTCTCTGCAGGAGCTCGGGCAAGATCTCGTCGGTAAATGCCTTGAGCTGGAATGACTCACGGAAAAAATAGGTCTCATTGGTCGTGAGGATATCCATGATATCCATCAGTTCCTGGTCCTTCTTCCGGTTATACTTCAAGAAGTGGTAATAATCCCTGAAGGAGGAGAGATTCAGGGCCGTCAGGCGCCGGGAAAGACGCTTTTCCAGCAGGTATTTCGAGTCATCATCGAAATAGATACCGCAATGGCTGTAGATGGTGTCGCGGAAGAGGTGGAATTCCTCATCGGACATGAAATGTTCGAGGCTGAGGGGAAATGTCATGCAATCCCTTCCAGCAGCGTCTGTAACTGTGTTTTGACCTGCTCGTTCCGTTCCCGTTGCACGGCCTGTGAAAGCAACCGACGCGCCTGGTCTGCGGGAAGCCCGGCCAGGATCCGGGACCATCCGGACCGCGTCGCCTCGTTGGGGTGTGCCATGAGGCGTTCAGCGTGGGCAATGACCCATTCCCCCCCCTGGCGGGCAAGGATGGAAAGGGCCAGGGTGACGATCTCCTTGTCACGGCTGTCGAGGGCCGTTTCCACCAGGTCCATCGCCGCGCGACTCCCGATGGACTCCAGCAGTTCAAGGCAGGTGATCATCAACAGGCCGTCGGCATGGGCAAATTGAGATCGTATGGCCGGCAAGGATGCGGGCCGGTCGATATGGGCGATGCTTCTCAACACGGCACAGCGCACCCAGATATCCTCGTCTTTCAGGGCGTAATTCAGGTGATCGAGGACATCGCGGCCACCCACCTCTCCCAAGGCTTCCACCGCGGCGATACGCACCTCCGGGTCTTCATCGACCAACGCAATCAACAGAATGCCGCTGGCCGTGGAGAGGCGCAGCTTGCCGATGGCAGCAACCGCCGCCTGGCGGACACTGGGGTCGGCATCCTTGACCAGGAGGGTGAGCGGTTCACCATCGCCCAGAGCGGCATGGAGGATAACGGCATCCCGCCGCTGCTCGGGTTGGTCCGATTCCCCCAGCTTGCGTGCCACCGCCTGGATGGCGTGACGATCGATGAGCGCCAGCCTCTGGAAGCAGGCAATCACGGAATTTCTCACCCCTGCGTCCGTATCGTCGAGCAGGGTAGCGATATCCGGGATACAGTCCGTAAGACCGAGTCTGCCCGCGGCCGACACGGCGGCCTTGCGGACCAGAACCGATGAATCGTGCAGGGCCTCGCGGATCATGTCTGCGCCGGACCGGTGGGCAAGCTCGCCCACAACCGTGCAGATGGCGCAGCGGGCGGTCTCGGTCGCCTTGGGATACAGTGCGATCAGGGCGTTCATGGCACGGGCTCCCAGGCGTTTCAGTGACGCAAGGGCAATGCCCGACAGCCGCTCGCTGGCGAATGCAGCCAGGAGAGTCTCCGCGCCGCGCATGTCCCCGATGATGCCGAGCAAGACCGTTACCGCCTCGGCAAGGGGGGTCTCGGCGCGGTCGAACAGATCGATGAGGGTCGGCACAACTTCATCGGGCGGCACCCGCCGGAGGGAATCCTCCAACTCCTGTCGGGAGGTGGCGCTGGAGCGCGAGAAGATACGGTACCAGGCGGTGACGGCGGCGCAGCGGCTGCTCCTCTGGCGCGACAAAAACCCTTGCAGCAGTATGGGCACCACCGATTCATCCCCGATGCTCCCCAGGCACTCGTAGACCCCCTTGCGCAGGATGTCCTGGTCGGCCAGCCTGATGATCTCGTCGGGAACCGGCACGTGAGAGGTCAGCTTGCCCAAGGCGGCCAGGGCGCTGAAACGGAACAGGACCGAATCATTGTCGACCACGGCACTGATCAGGTCGGGCACGGTTCCGGTGTCACCGATGTTGCCCAGGTGTTCGGCGGCCGCGGAGGCCACGTTGACATCCGGGTCGTGCAGGGACGAAAGCAAGGCGGGCACGAATTCCGGGCTGGCGATAAGCCCCATCACGTCAATGACGAATTTGCGCACATCGCTGTCCCTGTCGCCGAGCAAGCGGTTCAGAGGAGCGGCGCCCCGCGTTCCCAGCTTGGCCACGGCCTCGGCGGCGGAGTTCCGCAACCCGGCGTTATCCTGGCTGCGGAGCAGTTCCAGGAGGGACTCGATGGCGTCCTCATCCGGGTTGGCCGCGACAAAGACATCGACGGCTTCCTTGCGCACCCTCCAGCTGGCATCGCCCATCGCGGAAAAAAGCAGCTCGCGGGTTTCCCGTAACGCCCGCCCTCTCAGATTCTGAAGCGCGCCTCGGCGCGCCTCTTCATCCTGGGATTGCAGATCGTTTTGTATGTGCGACAAACTGTTCACCCGGGTGTTCTCCATTGTTGTGTAATTAGTCGCTGCATCTTCACCCGTTACAAAAGTCGAGCAAAAGGGAAAGCATTGCAACCCTCAAAGACGAGTTTAACAGGGATGGACGGGATGACCAGGATGAAAGGCTTTGGGATGAAAGGCTTTGGGCTGAAAACCTTTTTGTTGTATATCCCGTGTATCCCGTTCATCCCTGTTAAATAAAAGATTCCGTTTCCCTGTTTGATTCGGCTTATTGATGCCTTCTTCCCTTATGCCCCATTTCACGCAATGCGGGCGATCTCCCGGTAATCGGCCGGGCCGAGCAGGGTGTCGATATCAAGCAACATGAAGACGCGATCACCTGACAGACAGACTCCCAGCAGATATTCGGCGCCAACCCCTTCGACCACATCGGGCGGCGGCTTGATCTCCCTGGCCGAAACCGTGATCACCTCCATGACATCGTCCACCGCCAGCGCAACCATCTGCCGGCGAAAGGAGACTATCAGCAGTTTGCCGCTTTTCCCGTTGTCCAGGGGAGGCATACCGAACCGTTTGCGCAGATCCATGACCGGAATGACCGCGCCGCGAAGGTTGATGACACCTTCGAGCAGCTGGGAAGCGCGCGGCAGACTGTAGAGTTTCTGGGGCAGGACGATCTCCTTGATCCGCATGATATCCACGCTGAAGAGGTTGTCCCCCAAGTTGAAGCAGGTCAGTTGTAAGTCCGACAGTTCCCTGTTCATGGCCTGATTGATGCTCCGCTCATGGGTGTTTGCCCCGTGATTCAGAAAAGATCGATATCGGCGATCGTGTCCAGATTCAGCAGGATGATCATCCGATCCTCGCTGCGCCCTATGCCGGCGACGAATTCCCGGTTGATCTCCTCAAGCACGGCCGGGGCCGGTTCAACACTGTTTTTGACGATGCGGACGACCTGGATGACCTCATCCACCAGCAGCCCGGTAAAGGCCTCGCCATGTCTCACCACCACCACCCGCTCCCTGCCGGTGGTCGCCCCGCGCCTGAGGCCCAGGCGGTCGGGCATGTCCAGGATGGGAATGATAACACCCCTGAGAGAGATGACCCCGGAGACAAAGGAGGGAGCGCGCGGTACCTCGGTCACCTCGCGCGGTTTGATGATCTCCTTGATCTGCATGATGTTGATGCCGTAGATCTCATCCGAGACCCGGAAACAGAGGAACTCCTCGAAGTCTTCAACCTCTGCCGCGGCTTGCTCCGGGGACGCATCCGGTTCGTCGCCGCATCCTGCCGCTTCCCTCCCGGCGAGAATTGCCTCGATCGGATCAATGGGGCCGCCGCGGCGCTGGGGGAGAAACGGCTCAAACTGCTGCTCAACGGCCATGACCGGGCCGCTGTCGAACGCCTCATCCACCGCGGCGGTCCGTTGCAGTGCCGTTTTCTCCGCCTGCAACGCGCCCTCTGCCACCTCGTCCGGCAGCGGGGAGGATGCGGCCGGAGAGGGGCCGGACCGATCGTTCCGGGCCTTTTGCCTGATTTTCGCCAGATCCATGGTTTCCGCCTACATCATGAGTTCATCTTTGATTTCATCGATTATGGCCGAGTCGATCAGCGACGCATCGCTGCCGTACGCCACCAGCAGGGCGTTGGTGGCCATGGAGTTGATCCTGCGCGGCACCCCGCCGGTCAGCTCGAATATCTTCTGCACCGCATCGGGCGTGAAAAGCCCCGGCGTCCCACCCGCCACCTCAAGGCGGAAATCGAGGTATTCCATGGTCTCGTCCAAGGACAGCGGCTGCAGGTGGTAGTGGAGCGCAATCCGCTGGCGCAGCGGCTCGAAGCGGGGCGAGGCGAGCATGGCGCGCAGTTCCGGCTGCCCCATGATGACCACCCCCAGCAGGTTGCGGTCATCCAACTGAAAATTGGTCAGGAGCCGGATCTCGTCAAACACCTCGGTGTCGATGATCATCTGGGCCTCATCGATCACGATAACCGGGCAGATCCCCTTCTGATACCACCCATAGACCACACTGTTGATCTGCTCCAGCAGGGCATCCTTTGAGGCGGCCGGGTTTTCCACCTCCAGCAGCCTGGCCGTTGTGCGGAGGAATTCGGCGGCTGTCAGACGGGGATTGACGATAAAACAAAAACGGTAGTCATCACCGAGCCGGTCCATCAGGGCCCGCGAGAGGGTGGTCTTGCCGCAGCCGATATCGCCGGTCAACACGGCGATTTCCCGTTCCTCCAGCACGAATTCCAGCCGTGCCAGGGCCTCCTCGTGCCCGCTGCTCAAGAAGAGAAAGCGGGGATCAGGGGTCTTGCTGAACGGTTTCTCCCGGAATCCGAAGTAGGTCTTGTACATGGCTGTCAGTTTCCGCTTCTCATGGCTTCGTTGACCATGCCGCCCACATCGAGCACCAGGATCGTCCGTTGATCCCCCAGGTCGGCTGCCCCCGAAATCCCCCGAAAACGCCTGAACACCTCGCCCAGTGACTTTATGACGATATCCTGCTGTCCCAGCAGGTCGTCCACCACGATACCCAGCCGTTTTTCGGCCACCCCGACCACAACCACGTAGAACTCGCCGTGACGCTCCCCCCGGCGCTCGATGCCGAAGAAGGCGTCCAGACCCAGAAGCGGCAGGGTGGTCTCCCGCAGTTGAATGACCTCCTTGCGCTCCACGGTCCTGATATCCTTCTCGGTCAGAAGCAACGACTCCAGCACCGACGAGATGGGAATGGCGTAGGTCCTGCCGCTGCTGGCGATGATCAGCGCCTTGATGATGGCCAGGGTGATGGGCAGGGTGATGATGAAACGCGTTCCCTTCCCTGCCACGGTCTCGATATCGACCATGCCCGAGACGGCGGCGATATTGTTCCTGACAACATCCATGCCCACGCCCCGCCCCGACACCTCGTTGACCTTGTCGTTGGTGGAAAACCCGGGCAGGAATATGAAATCGAGCGCCTCCTTGTCGGATACGCCGCCGATATCCTGAACAAATCCCTTTTGCTGGGCCTTGGCCTTGACCCGTTCGATGTCGATGCCGCCACCGTCGTCCTCAACCTCGATCACGACGTGGTTGCCCTTCTGATACGACGATATCCTGATGGTTCCCTTCTCATCCTTGCCCAGGGCCAGGCGTCTCTCCGGGGCCTCGATGCCGTGGTCGATGGCGTTTCTGATGATATGCATCATCGGGTCCGAGATATCCTCGACGATCAGTTTGTCCAGTTCCGTGTCGGCGCCGTGGAATTTCAGTTCCACCTTCTTGCCCTGTTCGCGGGAGATCTTGCGGACAATGCGGGACATCTTCTCATAGAGCTGGCCCACCGGGATCATGCGGATCTCCATGACCCCCTTCTGAAGATCGGTCAGCTTGCGCTCAAGGGCCTTGGTGGCCTTGCCCAGTTCAACGGCCATGCGTGAAAAACCTTCCGTGCGCATGCGGGTGGCGACACCGGAGATGGATGAATGGGCCAGCACCAGTTCGCCGACAATGTTCATCAATTCGTCCAGTTTGCCGATATCGACGCGCACCGTGCGGCTCATGCTCTTGGCGGTTTGGGCGGCATCGTCGCCGACCACGGGCACCGGGCCCGGCAAAGCCGGCGCCGGCGCCGCTACGGCATCATGGGCGGGGCTCGCAGCCGGAGTCGCGGCGTGGCGGGGAGGCTGCGGCGAAACGGGCGGAGGCGGAGCCGTTGGAGGAGTTGCCTTACCCAGTCGCGTGACGGTGACTGCGTCGTTTTCCACCAGCCGCTCCAGATCATCGGACTGCCGGGTGGTGCCGAACAGGATGTCGAAGTCGATGTGGGTTTCCATGTTGCCCCCCACGCTGGGGAGCACGCTGATTACCTCGCCGTACGTCTTGAGTTGATCGGATATGCGGGCCAGTTCCTGATCGAAGGTGGACAGGTCGAACGAGGTATGAATGATGTAGATGCTCCTCCCCCGGGAGAGGTTATCCTGAAGGCGGTGTTCCTCGTATTCGGTCAAGGC
Organism: Geobacter sp.; assembly: GCA_027346925.1. Taxonomy (GTDB): domain Bacteria; phylum Desulfobacterota; class Desulfuromonadia; order Geobacterales; family Pseudopelobacteraceae; genus JACPFJ01. Next base: position 5,165 of record DAIERH010000042.1, on the reverse strand, counting down.
GTCCTGTATCCGTTCCGACAGCCCGAGTTGCGAGAGTGGCGATACGCCGACCTGTTCTTCCGGCGGTGCCAGAAGGGCATTGATCTTGGTGATGCATGCGGCGAGATCGGCGGAGTGGGCGGCGGTGGCGCCTTCGGCAACGGAACGCACGAGGGAGGTCAGGAGTTCGTGGGCCTGGAAGAGTACGGCGATCAGGGGCTGGTCCAGGTTCAGCTTGCCCAGGCGCAGGCAGTCCAGCAGGTTTTCCATGTTGTGGGACAGTTCGGCGATAGCGGCGAAGCCGAACATGCCGGCAAGCCCCTTCAGCGAGTGGGCTCCCCTGAAGATGGAGTTCACCAGGTCCGGGTTCAGGTCGCCGCTTTCGGCCGCATCGGCCAGGTCAGCCAGCTCGGAACCGAGCAGATCCGTGATCTCCTCGGCCTCCATCAGGAAGTCCTTGACCGCTTTGCTGACTGATGCGCTGGAATCACTCATGGCTGATTACTCGACCAGGTATCCCGGTCAGGCCCTGTTCAGATACTTTTGCAGCAGTTCCTGAAGGGTGGCGGGGTCAAAAGGCTTTACCACATAGTCGTTGGCGCCCAGCAGCTTGCCGCGTTCGATGTCCTTCTGGCTTCCCTCGGTGGAGATGATGATGATGGGGATATCCTGATAGTTGGGGTTGTTGCGCATGTAACTGATCAATTCGAGCCCGTTGATATCGGGCATGTTGATATCCGTGAGAACGAGATCCACCTTTTCGCGCGGCAAAAGGCGCATGGCCTCGAATCCGCTGGAGGCCTCGACGATGCGGCAATCGTCGAGGGCTTCGAGTGTCGAGGTCAGCATTGCCCTCATGGCCCTGGAGTCGTCAGCAATCAGTATTGTCTTGGTGCCCACCGGTGGCTCCTTATGCAAAGTCGTTGCTCGATCATGATGTGCTTTTCCGTGGACTGCCCGCCTGGGCCTTCCGGATCTCGGACACGAGCGTGGCCAGGAATTTCCGGATTATTTCCGGCTCCCCCACCTCGGCGCTCCGGGGTTTCATGATGAGCGGATACCCCATGCCGCTCAAACTCTCCTCGGCATTGCCGTGATGGAAGTCAGCCATCACAATGATGGGCAGTTCCTTGAAATTGTTGTGCAAGAGCTCCAGCAGTTCAAGGCCGCCGAGGTAGCCGCTGCCGTCCATCCTGGGCATGATCAGGTCGATCAGGACCGTGGGGCGGCTCCCCGCACGGAAGAGGGTATCGACCTTGATAAGGGTCTCCTCGCTGCCGGTCATGGCAAGCACGTCAAAACCGTTTTCCCGCATCCCGGCAGCCAGAACCTGGAGAGTCGGCCCGTCGTCGTCAACGATGACCAGCGGCCCGCTGCCGGCCAAGCCGGCGTCGTTCACCAGGTTAAAGGCGAATTCTTCGCCGTCATCGGCGCCGCTGCCGGCGGGTCCGTGTTCCGGGCCGGCCGGAGCATGATGCATCTCGTCCAGCAGCCGCGCAGCTTCCAGGGCCAGAAACTGCGGGTTGAGTCCCTGATCGAGCATGAACTGCAACGGGTCCATCCTGATGCTGTCCACGGTCTCCACGTGGTCCCGCACATCGAACTCGAACTCCCCCTCGGACCATTCAAACAACGAGAAAACCGCGTTTTCGATCTGCCGCCGGACAACCTCCTCGATCGCATCATTGGCCACGTCGAAACGTTTGATCAGGATCACGCCGAGGCGTTCGCAGAAGCCTTCTTCCTGCTGGAGAGCCAGGGCCTTGCGCAAGATGGCGAGATCGATCACCCCTTTTTGGATGAGCAGCCTGCCCAGACTCTGTTGATGCATGCTGGAGGAAGCCCTGACCACCTGCCCCTGGCGGAACACGATTGAGCCTTCCCGGCCGTTGCCGTGGAGGGCGAGGACCCCGGTCTTCCTGCTGAGGCTGACAATCTGCAGGATCTCACCCAGACCGAGTTCTTGCAGGTTCCCGACAAGGCTCATGGGGAGATGCCTCGTTGTATGATGCTTGGTAGGGTACTCAAAACGGTTGAATAATACCCCATCACCGCCGCCAAAGTAAAGTCTTTATGCTGCCTTGCGGGGGCGTCGCGGGGAGGCGTTTTTATCTCTTCCCCGGAACATGAGACGAAGGGGCGTGCCGTTGAAACCGAATGCCTCGCGGAAACGGTTGGTCAGGTAGCGCTCGTAGGAGAAATGGATACTGTCGGGTTGATTGGTGAATATGACAAAGGCCGGCGGCCGGGTGCCCACCTGGGTGGCGAAGTAGAATTTGACCCGTCGGCCGTGGGCCAGCGGCGCATGGTGGGCCTCGGTAGCCTCGGAAAAGACGCGGTTGAGATCCGAGGTCGTCACACGGCGGGAGTACTGTTCCATGACCTCATCGACAGTGGTAATGATCCGGCCTATGCGTTGGCCGCTCTTGGCGGAGACAAACACGATCGGGGCGTAGGCCAGGTATTTGAAGCCGGTCCTGACCTTGTCCACGTAGATGCCCAGCGTGCTGTTGTCCTTCTCCGGGATGTCCCACTTGTTGACCACGAAGACGCACCCCTTGCCGGCCTCATGGACATAACCGGCAATGCGCTCGTCCTGCTCGGTCACACCGTCCTCGGCGCTGAGAACCACCAGGACCACGTCGGCCCTCTCGATACTGCGCAGGGCATCCACCACGCTGTACTTCTCCAGCTTTTCAGTGGTCTTTCCCTTGCGCCTGATGCCGGCCGTATCGATCAGCAGGTAGGGCTTTTTGTTGCAGGTAAAAAGGGTGTCAACCGAATCACGGGTGGTGCCGGCGGTGGGGTTTGCCACCACGCGTTCGAATCCCAGCAATCGGTTGACCAGCGATGATTTTCCCACATTGGGACGCCCCACCACGGCGATCCTGGTGAGTTCCTGATCATCCTCGCCGGCGGAAGCGGCAGGGAACACTTCCATCAGGTTTTCCACCAGGTCGATAACGCCGCGGTTGTGCTCGGCCGAAATGGTGTACAACTGCTCGATCCCCAAGGAGTAAAACTCGGCCGACTCGTTCTCCAGCTTGTCGCCGTCCACCTTGTTGACCACGTAGAAGACCGGCTTCCTGACGCGGCGCAGCATCTCGGCCACCTCCACGTCGGCCGGGGTCAGGCCGCTGCGCGCATCCATCAGGAAGATGATCACGTCCGCCTCGTCCATGGCCAGCTTCGACTGTTCACGCATCTGCTGGAGCAGCCGATCCTCGGTGACCGGCTCGAACCCGCCGGTATCGATCAGGATGAACGGTTTCTCGAAGCGGTTGATGGCGGCGTAGTTGCGGTCGCGGGTCACGCCGGGGGTATCGTCCACGATGGCGCGGCGATGGCCCAGCAGGCGGTTGAACAGGGTGGACTTGCCCACGTTTGGGCGGCCGACGATTGCAACGATTGGTTTCATAAGGTTCCCTAAGGGTGTCTAAACGGCGTGCAGAACCCCGGCCCGCCCGGTACGGAATGCCGGTCAGCGGCCGGGTTACTTTCACGATAATGAATGGAGTGAGATGTTACGTTACGCGCCTGTCTATGATCCGGGCGGCCTTGCCCTCGTGGCGCGGGATGCTGTTCGGCTCGACCAGATGGACGCTGACGCCGACCCCCAGCACCGAATCTATGCGCTTCTCCACCATCTCAAGAAAGGCGCGCTGGCGTTTCATCTCATCGAAGAAGATGTTTTCGGTCACCTCGATACAGACCTCAAGCGTGTCCAGTGCACCTTTGCGGTCGATCACGAGTTGGTAATGGGGTTCGCACCCCTCGACGGCCACCAGGACCTCTTCGATCTGCGATGGAAAGACGTTGACTCCCTTGATGATCAGCATGTCATCGGAGCGGCCCATGGTCTTCTTCATCCTGACCAGGGTGCGGCCGCACTCGCAGGTGCCGTAGTCGAGGCTGGTGATGTCCCGGGTCCGGTAGCGGATCATCGGGAAGGCCTCCTTGCTGAGGGTCGTCAGCACCAGCTCCCCCACGCTGCCCGGCGGCAGCACCCGGCAGGTATCCGGGTCGATGATCTCGGGAATAAAGGCATCCTCGAAGATGTGCATGCCGCACTTGCAGCGGCATTCACCGGCCACGCCCGGACCGATGACCTCGGACAGGCCGTAGTTGTCCGTAGCGCTGATCAGGAGACGCGACTCGATCTCCCGGCGCATGGCCTCGGACCATGGTTCACCGCCGAACAACCCCACCCGGAGCGCAAGCGTCTTGGGATCGACCCCCATCTTGTCCAGACGGTCGGCAATGGTGACGGCGTAGCTGGGGGTGCAGACCAGGACCGTGCTCTTGTAGTCCTGCATGATCATGATCTGCTTCTCGGTGTTGCCGCCGCTCATGGGGATAACGGCGGCGCCGATGGCCTCGGAACCGTAATGCAGGCCAAATGCGCCGGTGAACATGCCGTAGCCGAAGGCGATCTGTACCACGTCGTCGTGGGTCACGCCGGCCGCGGTCATGAAACGCGCCACCAGGTTTGACCAGGTCTTCAGGTCGTTCCTGGTGTACCCCACCACGGTCGGCTTGCCGGTGGTGCCGGACGAGGAGTGGATGCGAACCACCTCCCGGAGCGGCACGGCGAACATGCCGTAGGGATAGTTGACCCGCAGATCCTCCTTGGTGGTAAAGGGGAGCTTTGAGAGGTCGGCAAGCGAGGTGATGTCCTCGGGCACGATCCCCTGCTCGTTGAACTTGGTGCGGTAGCAGGTGACGTTTTTATAGGCCCGGTTAAGGGTCGCCTGGAGGCGCTCAAGCTGGAGCTGCTCCAACTCCTCGCGCGGCATGCATTCGTGTTGCGGGTCCCAGACATCGGTATGTTGCATTATACGACCTCGTATAATTGGATCTGAAGCATCTTACTCGTACTTCAGCGCCTCGGCCACCATCCCCTTGACCCTGGCGATGGCCTCCTCGATCGGGAGCAGGAGCACCTCGCCCCCCTGGCGGATCTTGAGTTCAACCTTCCCCTCGGCCAGCCCCTTGCTCCCCACCACGACCCGCAGCGGGATGCCGATCAGATCGTTGTCCTTGAACTTGACACCGGGCCGTTCGTCACGGTCGTCGAACAGGACCTCTATCCCGAGTTTTTCGAGCTTGAAGTAGATTTCCCCGGCCGCGGCCATGACGCCGGTATCCTTGGTGTTGAGCGCCACCACCGAACAGTGGAACGGTGC
>DAIERH010000426.1 GCA_027346925.1 Geobacter sp. | reverse complement strand
CCATGGCCTCGCTGTCGCCCGAAGTGGCCCGGCGAACGATCACGCTCATGGCGCCGAGCAAAACCTTCAACCTGCCTGGGCTGGGCTGCGCCTATGCCGTCATAGCGGACCCCAAGCTGCGACGGCGCTTCCTGCGTGCCATGGCCGGCATCGTGCCCCATATCAATATCTTTGGTTATGTGGCCGCCCAGGCCGCTTACGCGCACGGCGCCCCTTGGCTGGACGCACTATTGGAATACCTGCGGGACAATCGCCAACTGGTTTACCAGGCTGTCGGACAGATGGAAGGTCTTCGGATGGCGCCGGTGGAGGCCACCTACCTGGCCTGGATCGACGCCCGCCAGTCTGGCTTGGAAGATCCGGCGCGCTTCTTCGAACGCAACGGTGTCGGGCTTTCCGACGGCGCCTTTTTCGGAGCGCCCGGATTTTTGCGCCTGAATTTCGGATGCCCGCGCAGCCTCTTGGCAACCGCCTTGGAGCGCATGACCCACGCCCTGCGAACCTGCCCGCGCGCCGATGCATAGTGGGAACGGACCGGCCGAAACCCTGT
>DAIERH010000425.1 GCA_027346925.1 Geobacter sp. | reverse complement strand
CTGGTGATTCCCTGACGGATCCAAAAGGTGGCATAGGTGGAAAACTTGAAGCCCTTGCGCCAGTCGTATTTCTGCACGGCCCTCATCAGGCCGATATTCCCCTCCTGGATCAGATCCAGCAGTGATAGGCCTCGACCTGTGTGGCGCCTTGCCACACTCACAACCAGGCGAAGGTTCGACTTGATGAACCTCTCCAGGGCCTCTTGATCCCCGTGTTCGATGCGCTTGGCCAGATCGATCTCCTGCTCGGCGGTCAGGAGGGGCAGGCCACCTATGTCGCCGATGTAGGTCTCCAGGAGATCCTGGTCGTGGAATTGGTGCAGAGCCGGTAGACCGTCGAGCTGTTTCTCTGGAGCGTTGGCGCCTTGGCTCATGTCCTCTTCGGTCTCGGTCTCTGTCATCCCGAGGCCTTCCTCTGCCGGGTCAAGATCGAACTGCCCCATTAAGCCCCGGCGGTGCCGCCCTGGCTGCGCTCTTGCCTTTCCCACGGGCCTTCTTCCACAGCCTGCTCTTCGCTCACTTCTTCGTGGCGGTGGCTCGGCTTGACGGC
>DAIERH010000424.1 GCA_027346925.1 Geobacter sp. | reverse complement strand
CAAAACCAACCTGTCCATGCTGGTGCCGCCGGAGCCGATGCGCCGCGCCGGCTGGAAGGTATGGACGGTAGGCGACGACATCTGCTGGATGGCACCGGGCCGGGATGGCCGTCTGTGGGCCATCAATCCCGAGGCCGGATTTTTCGGCGTGGCGCCGGGAACCAGCGCCAGGACCAATCCCAACGCGCTGGCCATGCTCGACCACGACACCATCTTCACCAACGTGGCCACCACCGTCGACGGCCAGCCGTGGTGGGAGGGCCTCGACGATCGCCTGCCGGCGCTGGACTGGCAGGGGCGGCCGTTCGACCCCGCGCGCGGCCCGGCGGCGCATCCCAATTCGCGCTTCACCGTCGCGGCCTCGCAGTGCCCCTCGATCGACCCGGCCTGGGAGGATCCGCAGGGCGTGCCGGTCTCGGCGTTCATCTTCGGCGGCCGGCGTTCGTCCACGGTGCCGCTGGTGGTCGAGGCCTCGAACTGGGAGGAAGGCGTGTACATGGGCGCGACGCTGGGGTCGGAAACCACGGCGGCGATCACGGGCAAGGTGGGCG
>DAIERH010000423.1 GCA_027346925.1 Geobacter sp. | reverse complement strand
GATCGCCGACATGATCGAAACCATGTACGACGCCGACGGCATCGGCCTGGCGGCCATCCAGGTCGGCGCGGCCAAGCGCCTGCTGGTGCTCGACATCGACCAGAAGGACGGCGGCAGGAATCCGCGCGTCTTCATCAACCCCGTCATCACCGCGGCCTCGGAGGAGACGGCGGTGATGGAGGAAGGCTGCCTCTCGGTGCCCGAGATCTGGGATGAGGTGGAGCGGCCGGTGCGCATCACGCTCGAATACATGGACGGCGAAGGCGCGCAGCAGACCCTGGAGGCCGACGGCCTGCTCGCCACCTGCCTGCAGCACGAGATGGATCACCTGGACGGCGTGCTGTTCCTCGATCACCTCTCGAAGCTGAAGCGTTCGATGGCGCTGAAGAAACTCGCCAAAGCCAAGAAGCTGAAAGCAGCGGGGTAAGCCCGTGGCGCTACGTCTGGCATTTTTGGGCACGCCCGATTTCGCCACCCCCACGCTGGCGGAGCTGGTGGGCCGGGGACATGACATCGCCGCCGTCTATTCGCAACCCGCGCGGCCCAAGGGC
>DAIERH010000422.1 GCA_027346925.1 Geobacter sp. | reverse complement strand
CGACGCCGAAGATGCCGTTGCCCAGCTCGGCGATATTCATGTAGATCGTCAGGATGCGCTGCTTGGGCAAGTTGAGGGTGAGCAGCACCGTGAGCCAGGCTTCGATGCCTTTGCGCACGAAACTGCGGCCGTCCCACAGGAACAGGTTCTTGGCGGTCTGCTGGGTGATGGTGCTGGCGCCGCGCAGGCGTGCGCCGCGATCGGCAGCATCGATGGCATCCTTGATTTCGCCGAAGTCGAAGCCCCAGTTGCTGGGAAAAGTCTGGTCTTCGCCGGCCACCATGGCCAGCGGCGCCCACGGTGAAACCGCGCGCCATGGCACGAAGCGATAACGGATACGGTATGACGTGTCGCCGCGCAGTCGCGCGCCGAGCCAGCGCTCGATCATCACCGCGCTGACCGGCGGCGGCAGCCAGCGCAGCGGCAGCACCAGCAGCTCGGACAGCAGCACCCAGGCCAGCAGCGCGCGCCACAGGTAGCGGAGGAAACGGCGGCGGGATTTGGCTTTTGCGGCCATGGCGCGCGTGGAATGGGATGCGGGAGTATAGGTG
>DAIERH010000421.1 GCA_027346925.1 Geobacter sp. | reverse complement strand
TCTTGAGTGACAACTGCTCAATGAGCTCAGACTTGTTCATCACCAACCTCCGCATGAAATAATCAGAAAAATAAACCCTTCAGTGGCAACATCCCGCGAGATACCGTTTGAACACGGCCCTGGCCTCCTGGTGCCGGCCGCACTGCATCAGCATGTCATGAAGTTTTTCAGCCGCTGGCCGCGCAAAGGGCGTTGGAAGCAACATGCCATAGTGCCTGATCGCTCCATCCGCATCCCCTCCCAATCGGCAGGTGTCACCCCGCAACATCAACGTCTGTTCGGGAAGGATTCCGCCTGCAATCATCCCGTCGAGTCGCTGGGTCGCCTCGTCCAGGCGCCGTTGCTCGATCAGGAGCAGGACCAGTCCGAGATGGGGGAGCGGGTTGACGGGATTTTCGGCGACCGCGTCGAGCAAGCACTCCTCGGCTTGCCGCGTGTTGCCGAGACGGTACAGGATCATGCCCTGCTCATACCGGTAGATGTCGCGGGAGGAACCATCGTACCACTCCTCCAGCAGTTTCAGTGCTGCGGCGTGATCATCCCTGCTCGCGGCCAG
>DAIERH010000420.1 GCA_027346925.1 Geobacter sp. | reverse complement strand
CTGGCGATGCTGAAGAACCCGCGCCCGGGCCTAGCCGACAAGCCGCTCGCGCTGCTCGCCGAGCTGAAGCAGAAGGGCCACCCGATCGCCTACGTCGGCGACGTGGTCGGCACCGGCTCGTCGAGAAAATCCGCGACCAATTCGGTTCTCTGGTACACCGGTGCGGACATTCCCTTCGTGCCCAACAAGCGCTACGGCGGCTTCTGCCTCGGCGCCAAGATCGCACCGATTTTCTTCAACACGATGGAGGACGCCGGCGCCCTGCCGATCGAGCTCGATGTCTCGAAAATGGAAATGGGCGACGTCATCGAGCTGCGCCCCTACGAGGGCCGCGCCTTCAAGAACGGCGAGCTGATCGCCGAGTTCCAGGTGAAGTCCGAGGTGTTATTCGACGAGGTGCGCGCCGGCGGCCGCATCCCGCTGATCATCGGCAGGAGTCTCACCGCCAAGGCGCGCGAGGCGCTGGGCCTGCCGGCATCGACGGTCTTCCGCCTGCCTCAGAGCCCGAAGGATTCGGGCCGCGGCTTCAGCCTGGCGCAGAAGATGGTCGGCCGCGCC
>DAIERH010000419.1 GCA_027346925.1 Geobacter sp. | reverse complement strand
CACCGGGAAGGAACTCGTGGCGAGGGCGATCCACCGGCTGAGTTCCCGCGCGGAGAAACCGTTCCTCGGGGTTAACTGCGCCTCCCTGAACGAGAACCTCATGGAGAGCGAGCTGTTCGGCCACGTCCGGGGAGCGTTCACGGGAGCCGTCAAGGACCGGGCCGGTCGGTTCGAGATGGCGGAGGGTGGGACGCTCTTCCTGGACGAGGTTTCCGAGATCGGCCCGCACCTGCAGGCGAAACTGTTGCGCGTGATCCAGGAACGGGAATACCAGCGGGTGGGCGAGACCGTCGCCAGGAAGGCCAACGTCCGCATCATCTCGGCCACCAACAAGCGGCTGAAGGAGTTGCTCGCGAGAGGGGCGTTCCGTGACGACCTGTATTACCGCCTGAACGTCGTCTCCATCATCCCTTCGCCTCTCCGGGAACGGAAGGAGGACATCCCTCTCCTCGTGGAACATTTCCTCTGCCGCCCCACGGATCGCGAGATCGGGAAGAAAAGGAGTTTTTCCCCACTGGCCATGCAGGCGTTTCTCGAATACCCGTGGCCGGGGAACGTG
>DAIERH010000418.1 GCA_027346925.1 Geobacter sp. | reverse complement strand
CGGGTTGCCGGGCTCTTCAGCGCCCGCGGCTACAACATCGAGAGCCTCTCGGTGGGGCAGGGAACCGATCCCTCGGTGGCCCAGATGACCATCGTGACCGTGGGCGACGACCGGGTCGTGGAGCAGATCACCAAGCAGCTCAACAAGCTGATCGACACCATCAAGGTGGTGGACCTCTCCGAATCCTCCTTCGTCTCCCGGGAGACGGTCATGGTCAAGGTCAACACCACAACCCGTCCCGAGGATCGCCAGGAGGCCTTCCGCATCGCGGAAATCTTCCGGGCCCACATCGTCGACATCTCGTCCTCCACCTACACCCTGATGGTGACCGGGGAGGAGGAAAAGATCGAGGCCATGATCGGGCTTCTCCGCCCCCTGGGCATCAAGGAGCTCGTCCGCTCCGGAGCGATCGCGATCGCCCGGGAGGAGCCCCGACCCTCGTCCCGGCCCCAGCGCAGCGACGGAGAGCTCCCGGCCTGACGGCCCTTTCCGTCCCACCGGACAAACAAACCCTGAATCCATGGAGTCGTCATTGAAATCGTCGATCTATTATGAAGCCGAC
>DAIERH010000417.1 GCA_027346925.1 Geobacter sp. | reverse complement strand
TGGCCTGGAGACCATCCGCGACGACTACGTGATGCATGGCCTGCTGTTTGCCATCATCCTCACCGGCTTTGTGGTGGAAGGGCTGCGCATGGCCGCAACCGAGATCGGCATCAACCCCGCACTCGCCCGTTTTTCCCCCATCGGCCTTCTGGTGGGCCGGTTCTTCGTCGGCCTGGCGCCCGAGACCATCAGCCTCACCCACAAGACCCTCTGGTGGCTGCACCTCTTCTTGGCCCTGGGCTTCATCGCCATCATCCCCTTCACCAAACTGCGCCATATCTTTACCACCTCGGCCAACTACCTGTTTACGGACCTGGGGCCCAAGGGAAACATCCCCACCATCAACCTGGAAGACGAAAGCGCCCAACAGTTCGGCGTGCCCAAGGCAGGTGACCTCACCTGGAAGGACCTCTTCGACGCCGACGCCTGCACCTCCTGCAAGCGCTGCCAGGACCGCTGCCCTGCCTGGGCCACGGACAAACCGCTCTCACCCATGAAGGTGGTCCAGCAGATCGGCCAGGTCGCCTTCACCGCACCCGAGGCCGACCTGTGCGACACCGTCACC
>DAIERH010000041.1 GCA_027346925.1 Geobacter sp. | reverse complement strand
AGTCCGCCCTGGTTGCCGCGGCAACCATAAAACCCGGCACCACGTAACTCCCCGGCAAAATGCCGTTCCGCGTTACCCGGTCACGCTCCGGAGCGGATGGCCGCCCAGCGAGACATGGGGATCACGCCCGGGAACAGGCTGCCCAGGGCCGAGCCGAAAGAGGGATAGACCGCGATGAAGAAACCGTTCTGCACCTGGGAAGGGGATACCCTGGTGCTCAATATCCTCGGCACACCCAACGCCAAACGGGACGCCATCGGCAAGGTAAAGGGGCATCAGCTCTGCGTCAGCGTCACGGAGGCCCCCGTCGTCAGGACCTGAACGCACAAATCATTGAATGGCTGCACTGATCACGGTATACTGCGGACGTAAATATTTATCCAAGTGATGAAAGCCATGCCCAATCAATCGACCTGCCCCTTCTGCGCCACGGGCCAAACCGGCGTCGTCATGGCCAATGACCACGGCTTCGCCGTCTACGACAGCCACCCCGTCACCCCCGGCCATTGCCTGATCGTCCCGAAGCGCCATATCGCCTCGTTCTTCGAGGCGACCGGGGAGGAACAGGCGGCCCTGCTCGGCCTGGTGGCCGGAATGCGGGAGCTTCTGCTGGCGGAGCGGAACCCGGACGGCTTTAACATCGGCATCAACGACGGGCTGGCGGCCGGCCAGACGGTGATGCACCTGCATGTCCACCTGATCCCCCGTTATGCCGGAGACACGGAGGATCCCCGCGGCGGCGTGCGCTGGATCATGCCCGTCAAGGCGCCCTACTGGAAGAATGCGAAGTAACAGGGAATGCGAAGAAAGGAAACCATGACGGATCAGCTCAATAAAGATGTCTCCGATATGGTGTGCACCTGCGGAGAGATGCATAAGGGGCACATCTGCTGGCTCAGTCAGATGGGGTTGTTCAGGGAGGTTCAGCATCTGACCGATAGCCCGACCATTTCATGCGCAAAATGCGGGGCCAAGGCAAATCTGCCCCACAATGTCTGCTTCCCCGGCCCCCTTGAAGGCAAGTAGGGATTTCCGTTGCTCCGCAGATGTTTTTCGCGGTGTGTCAGGCCAGTCCCAGCTTCTCCCGCGCCGCGGCCAGGGTCCGCATGACCTCGGTGTTGCTGCGGCAGGCCAGCACGGCGCGGGCCAGCCTGCGGCATTCCGCCATGGAGTGGCCGCGGATGGCCTGCTTGACCAGGGGGATGCTGGGGGCCGAGAGGCTGAACTCGCGGATGCCCATCCCCGCCATGAGCAGGGCGTTGAGCGGGTCGGCGGCCATCTCGCCGCACACCGAGGCCTTCTTGCCCGCCTTGGCGGCCGCGTCGGCCACCCGCTTGATGGAGTGGAGCACCGACGGGTGATGGGGGTTGTAGTACCGCTTCACCCGCTCGTTGTTGCGGTCGGCGGCCAGGGTGTACTGGATCAGGTCGTTGGTGCCGATGCTGACGTAGTCCACCTCGGCCAGGAGGAACTCCACGATCTGCACGGCTGCCGGCACCTCGATCATGATCCCCAGCGGGATGTCGGCCCGCAACTCATGCCCTTCCCGCTCCAGCTCGAACCTGACCGTGGCCAGGATCTCCCTGATCAGGCGGATCTCCTCCACGCAGGAGACCAGGGGGAACATGATGGTGGGAGTGCCCGCGGTTGAGGCCAAAAGGATGCCGGCCAACTGTTCCCGGAAGATGTCCTGCTGCTCCAGGGAGATGCGGATGGAGCGCCACCCCAGGAACGGGTTGTCCTCGCGGGGGTGGTTGAAGTAGTGCAGCGCCTTGTCGCCGCCGATGTCCAGGGTACGGATGTTGACAGGCTGTCCGGGGAACTCCTCCAGGATCTTGCGGTAGATGGCGGCCTGTTCGGTGCGGCTGGGAAATCCCGAACGGGCCATGTAGGGGAACTCGGTGCGGTACAGGCCTACCCCTTCGGCACCGTGGAGGTGGGCCACCTTGACGTCTGAGATCAGGCCGATGTTGGCGTTCAGCACGATCTTGGTCCCGTCGCTGGTCACTGCCGGCAGGTCGCGCAATCCCTCCATCTCCTTCAAACGGCCGGCATAATCCCGCTCCAGCCGCTCGTACTCATTCTTTACCGCGCCGTCCGGGTTGAGATACACATGGCCGGAGGTGCCGTCCACGATGATCTCGTCCTTGACGTTGGCGCCGTCCATCAGTCCGTCGATGCCCAGAACCGCCGGGATGCCGAGGGATTTGGCCATGATGGCGGCATGGGAATAGACGTTCCCCTTTTCGGTCACGATCCCCAGGATCTTGCCGTGCTCCAGCATGGCCAGGTCCGAGGGGAAGATCTCCTCCGCCACGATCACCCGCTGCTCCTTCAGTTTCAGCGCGGTCTTGCCGTTCCCCTCCAGGCTGTCGATGATGCGGCGGCCGATGTCCTCCATGTCCGCCGAGCGTTCCCGCAGGTAGGGGTCCTCCATGTCGGAGAAGGCCTGGACATAGTGCTGCACCACCTCGTGCACGGCGCGGGTGGCGCCCATGCCCTGCTCGATCAGGTCGCCCACCTTGCCGCTGAAACCGCGATCCTCCAGGATCATCAGGTGGGTGTGGAAGATGGCGGCGTCATCCTCGGAGAGCGTCTCGCTGACCCGTTTTTCCATGTAGAGGGTCTGGATCTTGACCTTTTCCAGGGCGTCGCCGAACTTGCGCTGTTCCTCGGACTTGCTGCCGACCTTGGCCAGCTTGATGACCTTGTCGCTGAAACGGTCGAGGATGTAGATCCGGCCCCGGCAAAAACCGGGAGACACGGGGGTCCCGGTAAAGGCCCTGCCGGAGGGTGACGGCCTGACGGCCTTGCGGGCGTCCGTCCCGCCCGATGGGTGGCTGCCCTTGAGCTTGGCCAGTTCCTGCTCGAACCAGGCCCGCTCCTGTTCCTTGTGCTGGATCGAGTCCAGCAGCCGGGCGTTGTGGACGATGCTGCCGATCTGGAAGGTGATGGTGCGCAGGGCGCTGATCTCGTCCGCGCTGAAGCTGCGGGCCTCGCGGGTCTGAATGACGATCACGCCGATGGGGGTCTTGCGCTCGAACAGCGGCAGGCCGAGGAAGGAGAGGAACTTCTCCTCCCTGGTCTCCTTGAAGTACTTGTAACGGGGATGGGCCGGGGCATTGTCGGTCATGACCATGCCCCGGCTCTCCACCACCAGGCCGGAAAGTCCTTCGTGCACCTTCATGGAGGTTCGGTTGACCGATGCCTTGGAGAGGCCCTTGGTGGCCTTGAGCACCAGGGTTTCGCCATCCGCCTCCAGCAGGTAGATGGAGCAGACGTCGCTCCCCATGCGCCGGGCCACGATGGCGACGATATTGTCCAGGGTTTCGGAGAGGTCGTGGGAATGCAGGATGATGGAACTGATGTCTTCCAGCGTGCGCAGACCGATGGAGTGATGGCTTTCTTTCATGCAGGCGCCCCGTTGCGTAGTGGTAACGTACTATAATACATCTTTAATTTTAGCAAAAGTAAAATATCCGGATTTTTTGATATGTTCTGGAAATGTTGCCGGGTGTCTGGTATCTTCCGGAATGGTTGCTGGGCGATACACGGGGAGAGGGAGAAAAACCATGGCTGACAAGTTGCTGGATGCGGGATTGCGCAAGGGGATCGACCTGCTGGAATCGGGGGATGCGCCGGGGGCGGTTACGGTCCTGGAAGGCTACTGCGGAGAGCACCGCGACAACCCGGACGCCTGGTTCTGCCTGGGGGACGCCCTGGCGGAGGATGGGCGTATCGACGAGGCCATCGCCCGGTACCGCGAGGGGCTGAAGCTGGCCCCTGACGATGCCGATGCCCTGACGACCCTGGGCGATCTGCTGTTTGAGGCGGGCAGGCACAAAGATGCCATTGCCAGCTACAAGCAGGTGCTCGAACTCGATCCCAAGGACGCGGACGCCCTGGTCAGCATCGGGTTGGTGTACAACAGCCAGGAGCGGACCGACGACGCCATCCGTGCCTTTCGCCAGGCATTGGACCTGGAACCCGAGAATGTCTTTGCCTGGAACGCCCTGGGCGACGCCCTGTATGGCCTGGGGGATGGCCAGGGTGCCGTGGATGCCTTTCAGAAGGGGATCGAGATCGATCCCGAAGACCCGGCCGCCCATTTCAACCTGGGTGAACTGCTCTACGATATGGAAGAGTTGGAAGAGGCCGAGGAGGAGTGCCGCGAGGCCATCAGGCTCGATCCGGCATTCGGCATGGCCTATCTGACCCTGGGCGGCATCTGCATGGACCAGGAGCGGACCAAGGATGCGGTGCGCTATTTCGAGCAGTACCTGAAATACGAGAAATCCCCCCAGGCCGCAGAGATGATTGCCGAGGTCAAAGCGGTGGTGGAGGGGCTGAAGGAGGAGTTGAAGGGGTAGATTGTAACCCATCCTGTCCTCCCCTTTGTCAAAGGGGATGGACGCAGTAGCACCCCCTCTTAAGATAAGAGGGGGCAGGGGAGTTATGAGATGTATCCAGGCATGAAAAAGCCGGCTTAGCGCCGGCTTTTTCGTTTGGTGAATGGTGTGTAGCGCTAGCTCCGGACGAAATCGGCCTTGGCAAAGGAGTACTGGAAGCTCATGTGGTCGGTGTAGGTGCCGTTCAGGATGGCGACCACGTCCTCGGTGAAGACCAGTTCCTCGTCGGTGGGGATGACGAATACCTTGACCGGCGAGTCGTCGGTGGTGATCAGGGTCTCCCGCTTGCGGGTCATGGCGCTCTTGTTGCGTTCACGGTCCAGGATGATGCCCATGTGCTCAAGCCCTTCGATGGCCTTCTCGCGGATCGGGGCGCCCATCTCCCCCACGCCGGCGGTAAAGACCACGGCGTCCAGTCTGCCCACGGCGGCCATGAAGGAGCCGATATATTTCTTCAGACGGTATGCCTCGATCTCCAGGGCGAGCTGACAGCGGCGGTCGCCGGCCTTGGCGTTCTCGATCACGTCGCGGCGGTCGGTAAAGCGGCCGGTGACGCCGATCACGCCGCTCTTCTTGTTGAGGATGCTGTCGATCTCCTTGGCGGAGAGGTTCTCCTTCTGCATCATGAAGGCCGGGATGGCGGGATCGATGTCGCCGCAGCGGGTCCCCATGACCGCCCCCTCCAGCGGGGTCAGGCCCATGGTGGTATCCACCGAGATGCCGTTCTTGATGGCGCAGTGGGACACGCCGTTGCCGATGTGCATGGTGATGATGTTGCACTCCCTGGGCGATTTCCCCAGCAGCACGGCGGCGCGCTTGGACACGTACAGGTGCGACGTGCCGTGGAAACCGTAGCGCCGTACCTGGTATTTTTCGTACCATTCGTAGGGGAGCGGATAGATGTAGGCGTGCTCCGGCATGGTCTGGTGGAAGGCCGTGTCGAAGATGGCCACGTGGGGGATGTTCGGCATGAGGGCCTGGGCCGCCTCGATCCCCTCGATGTTGGGGGGGTTGTGGAGCGGCGCCAGGTGTTGGACCTCCTTGACGGCATCCAGGACCTTCTCGTCGATCATCACCGAACAGGTGAACTTTTCACCGCCATGCACCACCCGGTGCCCCACGGCCGAGATCTCGTCCACGCTCTTGAGGACGCCGTGCACCGGGTCGGTAACGGTCTTGATGACCAGGTCGATGGCGGCCTGATGGTTGGGGCAGTCCTGCTCGTGGCGGTAGGTTTCACGGCCGGGCACCTCGTGCAGGATGAACGAGTCGCCGATGATAACCCGTTCTACCATACCCTTTGCCACGACCTCCTTCCGTTCCCAGTCGAAGAGTTGGTATTTGACAGAAGAACTACCGCAGTTGAGAGCCATTATGATCATGTATACCTCCCTCGAATAAACAGAAATTTATTTATAATATCGGTAAAAATCGAACACCCAAACTAAAAAAACTATTGAAAATAAAACTGTTTTTGATATATACAATAGAGTCGTCCCGAATTCAACACATTTTGTACAAATTCGCACCAGTTCCGGATCGTATTCTTGGCTGGACAACAATCCGGGGATATGGTATCAATAAAATGTTTTCCATCAGGAAGGCTAATCTTACAAGGAGGTAAAACCGTGGCTCATACAATTACCGACGATTGCACCAACTGCGGGGCATGCGAAGATTCCTGCCCGGTGAACGCCATCAGCGAGCAGGGTTCCAAGCGCGTCATCGACGCCGATACCTGCATCGACTGCGGCGCTTGCGTGGATACCTGTCCCGTGAGTGCGATCCATGCCTAAGGGGCATTGATGCGCGGCAACAAAAAAGCCCGTGGCGACACGGGCTTTTTTGTTGTTGACAGTAAAGAATCAGCGTCTGAAGAGCCAGAGGATCAGAGACAGCAGCAGCGAAAGCAGGATGCAGGTGGTGAGGGGGAAGGAGAAGCTGAAGTTTTCCTTCTTGATGTAGATATCGCCGGGCAACCTGCCCAGCCAGGGGATGCGCTGTGCAATGGAGATGATCACCCCGGCGGCCACCAGCACCAACCCCATGATAATCAGTAAACGCCCCAGTCCGTTCATAAATGACCCGCTCTTTAAAAAGGCGGGCGATCACGAGGATACGCCCCTACGATTCAAACCCAACCCTTCATCCTTCACGACCCGCCTTTTTCGGCAGGTAGCGCTCCTTCTCGCTGTAGATGCAGCCGCAGTACTGCTGCCGGTAGAGCCCCAGTTCCTTTGACAGCCTGATCCCCTCCTGCCACCCCGGCCGGAAATCCTGATAGTGAAATGTTACCCCGAATTCCCGGCCTGCCTCTTCTCCCAGCAGCTTGATCTCGTCATGGCGTTGATACCTGCTGTAGAGCAATGAGGCGGTGAACGCATCGAAACCGCCTTCGGCCGCCATCCCGGCCGCAGCCTTCAGGCGCGAGGCGTAGCAGTAGCCGCACCGCCTCTCGGGCGCCGGGGCGACATTGGCCAGGAAACCCTCCAGGTCGTAGTCGTCGTGCATGATCAGGGGGAGCGCCTCCTTTGCGGCCATCTCCCGCGCCGCCTCCAGGCGGCGGCTATACTCCTGAAAGGGGTGGATGTTGGGGTTGAAGAAGAAGCCGGTGACGTCATGGCCGGCGCTGCGCAGGGTTCGCAGGGGGTAGAGGGCGCAGGGGCCGCAGCAGATGTGCAGCAGGATTTTCATCGTCAAACTTCTTCCTGAATCCATGATGCCTGATCGGCTTCTCTCGCTTAGAATGCCTAAGTCCTGGCGCTTCTGGCCGTAGTCACGACATTGGCGCTGTTCACCGGACAAATCCGGCATGTTACCCGTGAGCGGCGATTGACCCCGGCATTTCGCTCGATCCGCCAATCAGGCATCACGGATTCGGGTCCTTTCTAAATGTTCTCCAGCAGGTGTCCCATCTTCTCCCGCTTGGTGCGCAGGTAGCCCAGGTTGCTCTTGGTGGGTTTTACCTGGATGGGCGCCCGTTCGATGATGTCGATGCCATACCCCTGCAGGCCGATCAGTTTCTTGGGGTTGTTGGTCAGAAGGCGGATCTTCTTGATGCCCAGGGCCAACAGGATCTGGGCGCCGATGCCGTAGTCGCGCAGGTCGGCCTTGAAGCCCAGTTCCAGGTTGGCCTCCACCGTGTCGCGCCCCTTGTCCTGCAGTTCGTAGGCCCTGAGCTTGTTGATGAGGCCGATCCCGCGCCCTTCCTGGCGCATGTAGAGGATAACCCCTTTTCCCTCCTGTTCGATCATCTCCATGGCGCTGTGCAGTTGATCGCCGCAGTCGCAGCGAAGACTCCCCAGGACGTCCCCGGTCAGGCATTCGGAGTGGACCCGCACCAGGACCGATTCACCCGTGGCGATGTCGCCCTTTACCAGGGCAATATGGTCGAGCCGGTCCACATCGTTTTCAAAGGCTATGGCCCGCCAATCCCCGCCGAAGCGGGACGGCAGGCGCGCCTCCGCCACCGTCCGCACCAGGATCTCATTCTTGAGCCGATAGGCCACCAGGTCCGCGATGGTGCAGATCCTTATCCCGTGATGTTTGGCGAATTTTTTCAGTTCAGGCATGCGGGCCATGGTGCCGTCTTCATTCATGATCTCGCAGATGACGCCGGCCGGCTTGAGCCCGGCCAGGCGTGCCAGGTCCACGGAACCCTCGGTCTGGCCGGTCCGGACCAGGACGCCTCCATTGCGGGCCCGCAGGGGAAAAACATGGCCGGGGCTGACCAGGTCGGCTGAGGTGGCGTTGTCCGCCACGGCGGTCAGGATGGTGTGGGCCCGGTCGGCGGCCGATATGCCGGTGGTGACGCCGTGCTTGGCCTCGATGGAGACGGTGAAGGCGGTCTCGAAGGGGGAGGTGTTGTCCCGCACCATGGGCCGCAGCCCCAGGCTGTCGCATTTGTCCGAAGTCAGGGTCAGGCAGATCAGCCCCCGCCCGTACTTGGCCATGAAGTTGACCGCCTCCGGCGTGGCCGCCTCGGCCGCCATGGTCAGGTCCCCCTCGTTCTCCCGGTCCTCGTCATCCACCAGGATGACCATCTTTCCCGCGCGGATATCCTTGATTGCCTCTTCAATGGTTGCTACGGACATATTTCCCTCTTTCGTCCTACAAAAATCCGTTCTCGGCCAGGGTCCGCATGGTCAGGCCGCCGCTCCTCCATGGCTGCGCCAGGCGCTCCACGTACTTGCCGATGATGTCGGTCTCGATGTTGACCTCGTCCCCGGGCCTCAGGCCGGCCAGGGTGGTCCTGGCAAAGGTGTGGGGTATGATGTTGACCGAAAAGCCGGCGCTACTGACCTCGTTCACGGTCAGACTGATGCCGTCGATGGCCACCGAACCCTTTTCAACCAGAAATCGGGCCTGTGCCGACGGCAGCGTGAATTCCAGGATACGGTTGCCGGAGCGCGTCTCCATGCGCGCCAGCTTTCCGCAACAGTCGATGTGACCGGTGACGATATGCCCCCCCAGCCGTTCCCCCAGGCATAGGGCCCGCTCAAGGTTGACGCCGGCTCCGGCCCTGAGCGAGCGGTAGGTGGTGCGGGTGATGGTCTCCGGCGACACGTCGAAGGAGAGCGACCGTTCTCCCATGGCGGTTACCGTCAGGCAGGCGCCGTTCACCGCCACCGAGTCGCCGATGGCGACCTCCGCGAGCGGAATGGCCGTCTCGACCCGCAGGAAGCCGGCATCGCCCCTGCGTTCAAAGGCGGTCACCCGCCCTGTATCCTCGATCAGGCCGGTAAACATGGCTTCATCGGGCGCGCCGTGACAAGGATGTCGCTTCCCATGCGCTGCACCTTCATGTCCGTAAAGGGGAGGGCCTCTGCCATGGCGGTCACTCCGGTGATGGCAAAGGGTGAAAACCCGTCGCTGCCGATCAGCTTGGGGGCATAGAAAAAGATGCATTCGTCGATCAGTCCCTGCATGAGGGCCTCCCCGGCCAGCCGGCTTCCCCCCTCCATGAGGATGGACTGGATGCCCCGTTTTCCCAGCAGTCGCCACAGGTCTGCCAGATCGACCTGGCCGTTGCGCCGGCGGCAGACCAGCACGGTGGCGCCGCTCTGCTGGTAGCGGCGGTGGATGCGGGGATTCGTCTCCGTCGTGGCGATGATCGTCTTTTTCGCCAGCGGACCGCTCAGGACGCCGACGCTGCCCGGGGTGCGCAGATTGCTGTCAACGATGATCCGCAGCGGGTTTTTCCCCCTGACATGGCGTACGGTCAGTTGCGGATTGTCGGCGATGATGGTATCGACCCCCACCATGACCGCATCGCAGCGGGACCGCAGCCGGTGGACATAGGTCCGGGATTCGTCGCTGCTGATCCAGCGGGAGTCGCCGGTCACGGTGGCGATCTTTCCGTCCAGGGTCATGGCGCATTTGTAGGTCACGAAAGGGTGGCCGCTGGTGACATGCTTGATGAAGGGGCGGTTGATGGCCCTGCACTCCTCCTCCAGAACGCCGCTGACGGTCTCGATGCCGGCCCGTTTCAGGGAACTCAGGCCGCCTCCGTTCACCCGGGGGTTCGGATCGGTCATGCCGACGATGACCCGCGCTACACCGGCCCTGATCAGGGCATCGCAACAGGGTGGGGTAAGGCCGGTGTGGCAGCAGGGTTCCAGCGTCACATACACGTCGGCGCCCCGGGCCGCCTCCCCTGCCATGGCCAGGGCATGCACCTCGGCATGGGGGGTGCCGGCCTTTTTGTGCCATCCCTCGCCCACAATCCTGTTGTGACTGACGATGACGCAGCCCACGGCCGGGTTGGGCACGGTCCGGCCAACACCCTTGCGGGCCAGGGTGAGGGCACGTTTCATGTATTTCGTATCCGTTGCTGACATGGCGGTCCCTTACTTTTTCAACAGGTCCTGCAACTCCTGCATGAATTCGCCGATATCGCGGAACGACCGGTACACCGAGGCGAAGCGGACATAGGCCACCTCGTCCATATCGTGCAGTTCCTTCATGATCCATTCGCCGATAGCAGTGGTGGATACCTCTTTTTCCGACGACTCCTGCAGGCGCGTCTCCAGGCGGTCCACCATGCGTTCGATCGCCTCCACCGGAATCGGACGCTTTTCACAGGCCTTCTTGATGCCTGCGATGATCTTCATGCGGTCGAACGGTTCGCGGCGGCCATCCTTCTTGCAGACCTGGGGCAGCATCTCCTCGATCCGCTCGTGGGTGGTGAAGCGCCGGCCGCACTGCTCGCACTCCCGCCGACGCCGGATGGCGGTGCCCCCCTTGTCGGGGCGGGAATCGACCACCTTGCTGTCGGGATTGCCGCAAAAGGGGCATTTCATGGCGTCGCGTCTCCCGGTTCCCCGTTGAAGTGCTCCACCACGATGGCTGCTTCACGGATCATCTCCCGCGCCAGGTCGTCCGTATACCCCTCAGCGTAGACCACCTTGGCGATGCCGGCGTTTATGATCATCTTGGTGCAGATGATACAGGGCATGGTGGTGCAGTAAAGGGTGGCGCCGTCGATGTTGACCCCGTGGCGGGCGGCCTGGATGATGGCGTTCTGCTCGGCGTGCAGGCCGCGGCAGAGTTCGTGGCGCTCGCCGGAGGGGACGTTCAGCCGCACCCTCAGACACCCCTCCACATCGCAATGGGTGATGCCGGACGGGACACCATTGTACCCGGTGGCCAGGATATTGCGTCCCTTGACCAGGATGGCCCCCACCTGCCGGCGCAGGCAGGTGGAACGGGTGGCCACCAGGCGGGTTATGTCCATGAAGTATTGATCCCAGGAGGGACGGGTCATTCTGTGCTCCCGACTGAAACGAGGAAACCGGACTGTGAAATGGGGCTCGTTGACGCGCTTTTAATCATGATAACTTAGCCCAAACTTCCCCTTAGGTCAACAGATATGCGGCCCAAAGAACACTTCGGCGCACGGCGGTCCTTTGGGTGGAATTAATTGGAATTGCCCGGCTGTTTGTCCGATTAGTGCTTGACCGCTATCCGGGAGTATGGTGAATTGTGTAGCCGTAAAAGGTCGATGAATGCATGGCGTGTGGCGCCAGCAGAGAGAGGCATGTGTGAACGAATCAGGACAGCGCATATGCCGATCACCCCTCTTGGAATCGATCCTGGTCCGGGCGGGGGTGTTCGGTGCGGCATATTTTGTCTGCGCAACGGCCGCCGGTCTGCTCGTCATCAAGCCCGGCCCGTTCGTTAACTTCTGGCTGCCCAGCGGACTTTATGTGGCGACGCTGCTGGTCAACGAACGGCGGCATTGGCCGATGTTTGTGCTGGCGGCTGTCCTGGCGAACATCTGCTTTGACCTGTTGGACGGCAAGGCCCTGTCCTTGAGCCTGCTGTTCTGCTGCGGCAATGGCCTGGAGGCCCTTGCGGGGGCCTGGCTGGTGCGGCGCTTTGCGGGACGGTGTCCAACTCTCGCGACGGTGCGCGAGGTGGTGGGACTGGTAGTCTTTTCCGCCCTGTTGAGCACCACCCTGAGCGCCACCGTCGGTACTGCCGCCATCTTTTCCCTAGCCGATGGGCATTCGTACCTGAATACTTGGCTGTTGTGGTGGAGCGGCGATGTGATGGGAGTGTTGTTGCTGACCCCGCTGCTGCTTACCTGGCTGCCCAAGATCAAACGGATCACCTCCTGGAAACCGTCTGCCAATACGGCCAAGGCCTCGGCATCGCTGGCACTGCTGTCTCTCTGTACGGTGGTCATATTCAACCATGTCTGGATTCAATACGTTGAGCTGAAATACGTGCTCATTACGTTCGTGTTGTGGGTGGCCATGCGTTATGAGGCGCGGGGCGTCACCATCGGCAATCTCCTGGTCGCCCTGATCGCCTCGTTTCTGGCGTCGCATGGTTTTCACGATTTAGCCGTTGCCACTCTGTCCCCGTACGAGCAGATCATCTCGCTGCAGGTATTCCTGGCGGTAGCCACCTTTGTCGGGCTTTTTACCGCCGCCATGTTCACCGAGCGCCGTCACGCCGCCGCATCGTTGCAAAGGTATGCCGATGAAATCCACGACCTGTACAACAATGCACCGTGCGGATACCATTCGCTGGATGCCGAAGGTATTGTCGTCCATATCAATGACACGGAACTTTCATGGCTTGGCTATGAGCGCGGCGAGGTCATCGGGAAAAAGGCGTTCATAGACCTGGTTTCACCGGAGGACAAGGGCGCTTGTCACGGCAACTTGAAAAGGTTGAAGGGGCGCGGATGGCTGAAGGACATCAAACTCGACATGATCCGCAGGGACGGTTCACGGTTGTCCGTGCTTCTCAGCGCCTCGGCAGTCAGGGACGGGCGCGGCAACTACGTGATGAGCCGTGCCACGGTCTTCGATATCACGGAAATGAAACAGGTCGAGAACGCCCTTCACGAGAGCAAAGACAGACTCACCCTTGCCTTGGCCGCGTCAGCCATGGGGGTGTGGGAGTGGAATATGCAAACCAAGGCCGCATTCTGGTCGCCGGAGTGCTACACCGTCCTTGGCGTGGAGGGTTTCGACGGCACGCTCGAATCCTTTGCCAATGCGCTCCACCCCGGCGACGTTTCAGACGTCATGGCGACGGCCATCCGCGCCTTGTCGGAGATGACCGATTGTGCGAAAGAGTTCCGCATTATCGGCTCGGATGGCCGGCTGCGCTGGCTCTCCATCGTGGGGCGGGCATGCTACGACGAGCATGGGAGCCCGTTGCGGCTGATCGGCACCATTCAGGACATCAGCGAGCGTAAGCTGGCCGAGGGGAGACTGCGCCGCTATGCCCGCCGCCTGATCGAGATGGAGGAGGAACTCAGGAAAAAACTCTCGGCGGAACTCCATGATGAGATCGGCAGGGACCTGACCGTACTCGGCATCAATCTCTCCATCATCAGCGACAGCCTGCCAACGGCGACAGCGGAGAAGCTGGGGGCACGGATCGCGGATTCGGAGAGTCTGATCGAGGGGATAAGTCGCACCACCAGGAACATCATGTCAGACCTCCGACCCCCGTTGCTGGACGACTACGGCCTTGCCGCGGCTATCCGCTGGTTTGCCGACCTGTTTACCATGCGTACCGGCATCGCGATCGCTGTTACGGCCGACGACCCGTTCCCGCGGTTTGCGGCGGAAAGGGAGCTGGCCCTGTTTCGCATCACCCAGGAGGCCCTCACCAATGCGGCAAAACATGCGGAGGCGCTGGGTGTGACGATCACACTCAGGAACGACAACGGCATGGTCTGGCTTGTGATCATGGATGACGGCAAGGGATGTCCTCCCCATTCCGAATCCTCGTCCGATCCTGCATTTGGCTGGGGGATGACGATCATGCGGGAGCGGGCAGAATTGAGTGGTGGGACATTCCGACTAGATTCCACGTCCGGTAAGGGGACCACGGTGACTGTCGGAATCATGCTGGAGGGATCATTGGATGCAGGCTAATATCTTGATAGTTGACGACCATTCCGTTGTGCGGGACGGTCTCGGGATGATACTCGGATCCCAGGACGACATGAATGTCGTCGGC
>DAIERH010000416.1 GCA_027346925.1 Geobacter sp. | reverse complement strand
GCCGGATTCCGGCTGCAAACTCCTCGCTCCAGGGGTCGGTCGGCGCTGCCCATTCCGGCTTCGGCTTCCCCACTTGCGTGCGCAGGCGCAGCTGGGCCGCGATGATCCTCTTGATCTCGCGATGGGCGAGATCGATGGCGTCCAGGACCTGCGCCTCCGTCACGCCGCGGGCGCCGGCCTCGACCATGACGACCGCATTCTCGGTGCCGGCGACCACGATCTCGAGCGCCGCCTCCGCGCGCTGCTGGTGGGTCGGGTTGACCACGAACCGCCCGTCGAGCAGGCCCACGCGGACCGCGCCCACCGGGGTGTTGAACGGGCAACCCGACACCATCAGCGCCGCCGAGGCGCCGTTGATCGCCAGCACGTCCGGATCGTTGGCGCCGTCCGCGGAGAGCACGAACCCGATGAGCTGGGTCTCGTGGGTGTAGCCCTTGGGGAAGAGCGGGCGGAACGGCCGGTCGATCAGCCGGGAGGTGAGGATCTCCTTCTCGGTCGGGCGTCCCTCGCGCTTGAACCAGCCGCCGGGGATGCGGCCGCCGGCGTACGTGTTCTCGCGGTAGTCC
>DAIERH010000415.1 GCA_027346925.1 Geobacter sp. | reverse complement strand
TCCACTGCCGCTTCGATGGCGCCGGTATCGGTCACCTGGCGCAATCCGCGCGCTTCCATCACCGTTTTCGGATCGCCGCCCTCGCTCCAGACGATGTCCAGAATGTCCTTGGCGATCTTTCCGGAGATGGTGCCGTCCACGATCATGGCGATGATCGCGTTGTTCGCCGTCGCGCTCACCGGACATTCGGCGATCGAGAGGCCGTCCTTGTTCAAGCGGCCGAGGATTTCGTTGTTGAGCCAGTTCGCCGCCAGCTTGGCATCGATGCCGCGCGCCAGTTCCTCGTAGTAGTCGGCCAGTTCGCGCTCAGCCACCAGCACGCCGGCGTCATAGGCATCGAGCCCGTAATCCTTGATAAATCTGGATTTTTTCTCGTCCGGCAATTCCGGCAGCGCGGCTTCGAGCGCCCTGATCCAGTCTTCGTCCAACTCCAGCGGCAGCAAATCGGGATCGGGGAAATAGCGGTAGTCGTGCGCCTCTTCCTTGGAGCGCATCGAGCGCGTTTCGCCGGCGCGGGAATCGAACAGGCGGGTTTCCTGACGGATGCTGCCGCCGGATTCCAGGATG
>DAIERH010000414.1 GCA_027346925.1 Geobacter sp. | reverse complement strand
ATATTTCCCGCGAAGCGACTCATCCACGAGCATGAGCGAAGCGGGGAATATTCCGCCTTCAAACATTATGGGCGCGGGATTCATTCCGCGAAGCGGCTCTTCCCGAGGCAAAAGCGAAGCGGAATGAATCCCGCGCCCCGTCCATCACGGAAATCTTACTTCGCGTACTCCGTCGCCCGGCTCTCGCGGATCACCGTCACCTTGATCTGCCCCGGATAATCGAGCTGCTTCTCGATCTCCTTGGCGATCTCACGCGAGAGCAGCGCCGCATCGTTGTCGTCGATCTCGGCGGGCTTGACCATGACGCGGATCTCGCGGCCGGCCTGCATGACATAACATTTCTCGACGCCCTTCTTGCTGACAGCGATGTTCTCCAGCGATTCCAGCCGCTTGATGTAGCTCTCGAGGCTGTCGCGCCTGGCGCCCGGCCGCGCCGCGCTCACGGCGTCCGCTGCCTGCACCAGCACGGCTTCGACCGTCTGCGGCTCGACATCCGAATGATGCGCCTCAATGGCGTGCGTGATCGCCTGCGACTCGCGGTTCTTCTTGGCGAGGTTCGCGCCGATGTC
>DAIERH010000413.1 GCA_027346925.1 Geobacter sp. | reverse complement strand
CGTGGGGCATGACCGTGGCGCCCAGAATCCCCGTCGCGAGGAGTACGCTCTCCTTTCCTGCAAACTGCGGCACGACCGAATGGTACAGCAGGTTCCCCCACTCGGGCCGATCCAGCAAGGTTTCGACCAGATAGCAGGCCGCCACGACGCCCACCAGAGCCGTGATGGCCGCTTCGATCGGGCGGAAGCCGTATCGCTCCAGACCAAGGATGAGGAAGGTGACGATCGCCGTGAGGATGCCCGCTATCCACAGTGGAATGCCGAACAGCAGGTTGAAACCGACCGCCGCCCCGAGGAACTCCGCCAGATCGGTCGCCATGGCGACGATCTCCATCAGCCCCCACATCGCAACGACGACAGGGCGTGGGAAGCGATTCCGGCAATGTTCCGCGAGATTCATTCCCGTGGCGATGCCGAGCTTGGCCGACAGCGTCTGGAGAAGCATGGCCATCAGGTTGCCGGCGACGATCACCCAGAGAAGGGTGTACCCGAACCGGGCGCCTCCCTGGATATTCGTGGCGAAGTTTCCGGGATCTATATAAGCGACGCTGGCGATGAAGGCCGGCCCC
>DAIERH010000412.1 GCA_027346925.1 Geobacter sp. | reverse complement strand
CCATAAAGCATCAGCCCGGGTCTCACCGCATCAAATAACGCCTCTTTCAAGGACAGGATGCCAGCGCTGTTTGCCATATGAGATATCAACTGACGGCTGAGCTTTTCTGAAATGCTTTTGCCTGTTTTATTGAATATCTCAAGCTGCCGGAGCGCAAAAGTCCTGTCGGATAAATCAGCCTCGGAAAAATGACTAAGTATTCCTTCAAGCTCAATACCTTTCATGCCGGATATTTCGATAGCATCTGAGACCGCTTTTTCAGGATTAGTTCCGAGCCTGCCCATGCCGGTATCGATCTTGAGATGCACCTGTATCTTCTTTCCCGACCTTACAGCCTCTTTTGAAAATTCCGATGCGGTCTTTACATCATGGATGACAGGTATCAGGTCATATTTAAAAAAATCAGTGATATCGGTCCGGTCAAAAAGCACAAGAATCCTTGCTTTAATGCCCGAATCCCTGATGACCCTGGCCTCTTCAGTATATGCAACAGCTAAGTATGATACTCCTCCCTGCAAAAGCTTTCTGGATATCTCAACAGACCCATGTCCGTAAGCGTCGGCTTTGACAACC
>DAIERH010000411.1 GCA_027346925.1 Geobacter sp. | reverse complement strand
GCCAGCCCCGCGACGGCGCTGACCGCGCTGCGCGGCACATGCGTGCTGACCGCGCTGCGGTTGGGCGCGTTCGGGCAGCGGGCGATCAACCGCCAGATCGAGACCCTCCTGCGACGGCGATTCGGTCTGGATGCCGACGATCCCTGGTACGCCGGCCGGCCGTTGCTGATCACCGCCGGCGAGCGCAGCCTGGGCCTGGTCAACGGCGATCTCGGCGTGGTTCATGCCGGCGACGATGGTCTGCCACGCGCGTGGTTCGAGAGCGCCGGGAACCCGGAGCCGCGCGCCCTGGCACCGCTGGCGCTGCCGGCGCACGAAACCGCCTATGCGATGACCGTGCACAAGAGCCAGGGTTCGGAGTTCGAACGCGTGGTGCTGATCCTGCCCGCGCAGCCGGGGCGCGGGCTCAGCCGCGAGCTGCTCTACACCGGCGCCACGCGCGCGCGCCGCCGGCTCGAACTGTGGGCTGGCGATGGCGTGCTCGAAGCCGCGCTGCACATGCGCATGCAGCGCGCCAGCCGCCTTGCCGAGCGCCTGCGCGCCGATGTGGACATGGGCGTCGATCTCTGACCC
>DAIERH010000410.1 GCA_027346925.1 Geobacter sp. | reverse complement strand
TTCAGATACTTCCCCTCGCCGACCAGGCAACCGGACAGGGCAGTTGCGCAGATGGCCAGCAGAGCCAGCCGAAGTATGAATTTACCCATTAAATCCTCCTTTTCCCTCCGAAATCAAGACCGACCCATCGCAGCCAAAGCGGCCTGCAAGGAGCCGAGCCTGTCGGCAAGCTTACCAGCGGGCAGGACCAAAGTCAAACTCGCGGCACGGCCGGAGCGGGCAACCGGGGTGCCGCGAGTTTGCGGATTTGCCGTTGACAAAAACCCACCCCTTCCGTATTCTGCGGTCTACAATCGAATAGCAGCACGTCTTATCGAGAGTGGTGGAGGGAAAGGCCCTGCGAAGCCACAGCAACCGGTTTCCTCAGGGAAACGCCAGGTGCTAAATCCTGCCCGTTGCGGGCACAGATGAGATGGGAGCACGAGACCGCCACCGGCGCACCGCCCCTTCTCATCAACAATCGAGAAGGGGCGGTTTTCGTTCCATGTCCGTCGGCATCGTAGAAGAAAAATCGATCACGTTCGACATTGATCTCCGGTTGGAGAGCGGTCGCATCCTCGGGCCGATCACCCTGGCGTA
>DAIERH010000409.1 GCA_027346925.1 Geobacter sp. | reverse complement strand
CAAATGCTTTTCGGTTTCGGTCAGGTTTCTATGCACATCTATCTCGATAACGCCGCGACCTCGTTTCCCAAGCCGGAGACGGTCTACCAGGCGGTCATGAACGCCATGCGGGAGATAGGCGCCTCGCCGGGACGGGGCGGACACCGGCGCTCGCTTGAGGCGGGCCGCCTGCTGTTCAAGGCCCGGGAGACCATCGCGGTCCTCTTCGCCATCCCTGACTCGTCGCGGATCATCTTCACCCACAGCGCCACGGAGGCGTTGAATATGGCCGTGCGCGGCGCGCTCAAGCCCGGCGACCACGTTATCACCACATCCATGGAGCACAACTCGTTGCTGCGCCCCCTGGGGGTACTTCGGCAAGAGGGGGTCGAGCTGACCATGGTCACGGCGGATAGCGCCGGACGGGTCGATCCCGACGACGTCCGGGCGGCGCTCAGGCCCAATACCCGCATGCTTGCCGTGGGCCACGTTTCCAATGTCTCCGGCACCATTCAGGCTGTCGACCGTCTCGCCGCCATCGCCCGGGAGGCCGGGGCGCTGTTCCTGCTGGACGCGGCCCAGTCCGCGGGGCATGAACCGATC
>DAIERH010000040.1 GCA_027346925.1 Geobacter sp. | reverse complement strand
TTGCCTGACCTGATTGCCGGCCTGGAAGAGGAGCAGGAGCGACTGCACGCTCGTCTCTCCGATCCGGAGTTCTACAAGTCGGCCGGTGCCGAGGTTGCCCGTATCAACGCCCGCCTGGCGGAGCTGGAGCAGGAGTTGGCCGGGGCCTATGGGCGCTGGGAGGAGTTGGAGGCGTTGAACAATAAACTATAAGGTGGCGAGCATAAAAAAACCCGCGGGATGCGGGCTTTTTTATGCTCTGCGGGCGCATCCGATTTATTTCTTTTGTCCCTTCTCGTTGAGCAGCTTGATGACCTCATCCGTCACGTCCTTGACATCCACCCCGCTGGCCGCATAGAGCAGTTCGCGTTTGACGATGATGGCCGTCAGCCCGCTGGCCTTGCCGTAATCATTGGCAGCCTGCTCGACCTTTTCATAAAGGCCGCGGCTCAGTTCCTGTTGCAGTTCCTGGAGTTGGTCTTCGGCGTTCCGGCCGAATTTCTGGAATTCCTCTACCTTTTTGCCGAATTCCTTTGATTTGGCCTCCCGCTGCTGGGGTGAAAGGGAGGAAAGCTTGGCTTCGATGGCGGCCCGCTGCTTGTCCAGCTGTTTCCGTTTGGCCTCGAGCTGGCTCTGGAATTTTTTCTGGCGCTCGGTGAGGCGTGTCTTCCCTGCCTTGCCCGGTTCGGACTCGTTGCCCAGGCGGATGAGATCGACATAGCCAATCCGGGGGTGGGCTGGTGCGGCGAGCGTTTCAGCAGCTTTTGCCGGCGTGGCGGCTGCGGTTGGCGGTTGCGACGGTTGCAGCGTTGAAGCAACGGGTGCCTTCTGTGGCACGGCCGGCGTTGCCTGCGAAGCGGACTGGCCAGGGGAAGGCGCCTGCCGGTCGCCGGTGGGGGAGCCTTCCGTCGCAAGGGCCATGGACGGCAGGACGCAAACGCACAGGGAAATCAGGAGTCTTCTGCAAAGGGAGTTCATGGTCTGTACCTCGTGACCAGGCCGCGCCTGGCGATTTGATATGGAGCAACGGCAGGATAGAACCTTTTGGGTTCCGAAACAACCATGTTTTTCACACCCCGGCTTTTGTTTGGACACAGTAAATCTGTCGGTTGCTTAATAAAACAGCTTGACTTTGTCGGAAAAACTTTTCTAAGATAGATGAAATTTAAAAGGCTGTGAAGAGGAGTAGTAGTCGTTTCGGGCTTCCCAGAGAGCCGGTGGTTGGTGCGAACCGGCAGGCACAAACGACGAACTCGCCTCGGAGCCTCTTTGGTGAATTACCGCTAGCCGAAGACGTCCTCCCACGTAACGGGTGAATTAAGGCTTGGCACATGACGGACGTGCCAGGTGAAAAGGGTGGTACCGCGAATGGCGCTCGGATGCCTTCGCCCCTGTTTGGGGCGGAGGCATTTTTTATTTTCGGCAACCCGTACATGCACACGAAAGGAGAGTCGGCTATGGCAAAGGCACCAGCAAAGAAACAGAAACAGGACGACCGGAAGATCATCAGGATTTTCGATACCACGCTTCGGGACGGTGAGCAGGCTCCGGGCAACAGCATGAACATCGAGGAGAAGCTGCGGATTGCCCGACAGCTCCAGAAACTGAACGTGGACGTGATAGAGGCCGGTTTCCCCATTGCCTCGGATGGAGACTTCGAGGCGGTGAAAAAAGTGGCCCAGACCATCAAGGGGCCGGAGATCGCCGGGTTGTGCCGCTCCAGCGAAAAAGATATCGATCGGGCCTGGGAGGCGCTGAAATACGCCGGTGACAAGGGGCGCATCCATACCTTTATCGCCACCTCCGACATCCACATGAAGTACAAGTTGCAGATGGAGCCGGCCAAAGTGCTGGCCTCGGCGGTCAAGGCGGTCAAGCGGGCCGCCTCCTATACCCCCAACGTGGAGTTTTCCTGCGAGGATGCGGTGCGCACCCGGCTGCCGTTTCTGGCCGAGGTAGTGGAGGCGGTCATCAACGCCGGCGCCACCACGGTCAATATCCCGGACACGGTCGGTTATACCATCCCTTTCGAGTATTTCAATATTATCAAATACCTGAAGGACAATGTCCCCAACATCGACAAGGCCATCATCTCGGTGCACTGCCACAACGATCTGGGGCTGTCGGTTGCCAACTCCATCGCCGCGGTGCAGGCCGGCGCCGGCCAGGTGGAGTGCACCATCAATGGCATCGGTGAACGGGCCGGCAACTGCTCCCTGGAGGAATTCGTCATGATCCTCCGCACAAGGAAAGACATTTTGCCTTTTGCCTGCAACGTGGCCACCGAACATCTCACCCCGGCCAGCCGCCTGCTGACGAGTATCACCGGCATCGGCGTACAGCCCAACAAGGCCATCGTCGGGGCCAACGCCTTTGCACACGAGGCCGGCATCCACCAACACGGCGTGCTGATGGAAAAATCCACCTACGAGATCATGACCCCCGAATCGGTCGGGCTGTCCGCCAATGCCCTGGTGCTGGGCAAACACTCCGGCCGCCATGCCTTCAACAAGCGTCTGATGGAACTGGGCTACGAGCTCGACGACGAAAAACTCAACCGGGCCTTCGAGCGTTTCAAAACCTTGGCCGATCTGAAAAAGGAGGTCTTCGACGAGGATCTGGAGGCCATTGCCGCTGAAGAATCGCGCCTGGAGGACAAATACCGTCTGGGGCACATCACGGTTACCTGCGGCTCCTTTGCCGTGGCCACCGCCACCGTGCAGTTGGAGATCAACGGCACGCCGGTACGGACCGCCGAACTGGGGGACGGTCCGGTCGATGCGACGCTCAAGGCCATCAAGAAGCTGACCAAGACCAAGGCCAAACTTATACAGTACAACGTCGGCTCCATCACCGGCGGCACCGACGCCCAGGGCGAGGTAACCGTGCGCGTGGCCGAGGGGAACCACACCGTGGTGGGCAAGGGGTCGTCCACCGATATCATCGAGGCTTCGGCCAAGGCGTATGTCCACGCCCTCAACCGCCTCAACTACAAGCAGGCGCGACTGATCGAGAGCCTGTAAAGGGAGCAGCATCCTGGAAACGACAAGGGGGCGGCCGATGGTCCGCCCCCTTGTCGTTTCCAGGCTATCCATGTCACGCGAGGCCCCCTCCCCGGAACGTATTGCCGTGAGCAAGAGAGTATTTTACGAGTTCGGTCAAGCTTTTGAGGTCCAATTTACTGAGGATGCGCATCTTGTAAGTGCTGACGGTTTTTGCGCTCAAGGACATTCGCCAGGCGATCTCCTTGTTCGATGCCCCTGAAAGCAGCAGTTGCGCGACCTCTTCCTCCCGTTTGGAAAGGGCTCTGGCTTTTTGCCGCATATCCTCCACGGGGTTGGCGCGACGCAAACCCGCCACCACCCCATCCATAAGCTGTTCGCTGATATATTTCCCCCCCGACATGACCCTTCTGATGGCATGGATCAACTCGGCCGGGGCGCTCCCCTTACCGACGAAACCGTCGGCACCCCAGGCGTAAGCCCTGACAGCGTACTGCTCCTCTCGATGCATACTGACGATGATAACCGGCAAGCGCGGCTTTTCGCGCTTGACACCCGCCAGCACCTGGAATCCACTGATATCGGGTAGTGACAGGTCGAGAATAACCAGATCGTAGTCGTTCCCGCGAATCTTCCGCAGGGCCTCCCCCCCTTCTCCGGCATCATCGAAGAGTACTCCGGCTCCGAGTTCCTGCAACAGCAGGCGGATGCCGGCCCGCACCATGGCATGATCGTCAACGAGCAGGATCTTCATGGCCTGGCCTCGTGCGGGACAATATTATTGGCTCCAACAGATTCAGCGCAACTGAGCGACAATTCCACCACCGTTCCACTCGGTATCCCCCGCTTGATCTCCAAGCTGCCTTCGGGACAACTCCTGGCGCGTTCCGCCATCCCGAGGATGCCGTAGGAACTCGGAGAGGAAAGCTCGTCGGCCGTTATGCCGCGTCCGTTGTCGGCGATGTGCAGGCAGAGGCGGTCATCATGGTGATC
Organism: Geobacter sp.; assembly: GCA_027346925.1. Taxonomy (GTDB): domain Bacteria; phylum Desulfobacterota; class Desulfuromonadia; order Geobacterales; family Pseudopelobacteraceae; genus JACPFJ01. The sequence goes on along the minus strand of DAIERH010000040.1, from coordinate 10,109 downwards.
CAGGGATATCTCCACGTGGGTGGCTCCTGAATGACGCAAGATATTCGTCAGGGATTCCTGAAAGATTCGGAATACGGCAATTGCTGTCTCCTGGGGGAGCGATGGATATGTCTCCGCCTTCAGATCAAGATGAAAGGTGATGCCGCTGAATTGCTGAAGTCCCTTGGCCTGCCATTCGATCGCCGCCGCAAGTCCGAGATCGTCGAGTATCTCCGGCCTGAGATGCGAGGATATCTTTTGAATTTTATTCATGCCGGCCTCAACAATCTGATCCATGGCCGCCAGTTGGGCGTACACCTGGTTTTCGACGGGATTGGCGATATTCTGCCGAACCGAGGCGATATGGTACTTCAGAGCCGTCAATGACTGGCCGAACTCATCGTGTATCTCACGGGCGATGGTCTTCCGCTCGTTTTCCCGGAGCGATTCAAGATGCAACGAGATGTTGCGGAGCGCCTGGCCGTTGGTGCGCAGCTCATTGTTGAGCCGCTGGCTTTCCTCCAGGGCATGCAACTTTGTCAGTGCGATGGATATGTATTGGACAAGATTCTCCAGCAGCTCCAGCAGTTCGGGAGAAAAGAGCCCTTTGCGCCTGTCGTTGAACTGAAACAGGCCAAGGGTTTTCCCGTGCAAGCGGAGCGGGATCAGCGCCATAGACTCATATCCTTCTTTGATGCACCTGTTGCTCGGTTGTACCTGATGGTTCTCTTCGGTCATATCGGCGGGCAGTGGGGAACGGCCGTTTGCCCAGAAGCTTCCGTAGGGGGTCGCGAAGGGCCTGAAATCATCAAGCCGCCCCGTGATTACGCCGCCACACAGGCATCCGAGTACGGGCTTCCCCTCCTTGTCACGAACGGTCATGCCTTCCCTATCCGTGGCGCAGAGCCATTTCTCGGCACGGGAAAATTCATCGGAAAAACCGCGCAGTTCATAATAGGGGTAGTCATCTCCCTCCCGCAACCGCACCCCGACGGCTTCACAGGTGGTGAACCTCTGGAAAAAGCGCATAAGATTTCGCATCAGTTCATGCACGGTATGGGCATTATTGCAGAGCTGCAGGAGTTCGATGGTGGTTTCCCGGTTTTCGTGGAGGGTATCGACGGCCCGCCTGAGACTGGGGATGTCTGCTGTCATGGGTATGCCCTGGCGCATTCCTGGAGTCAAAGTCAATTGATCACATAAAATAAATTTCATATAAATAATAAAACCATTTTTTACAATACGCAAGTCGAAGGGAGAGTCCTTACGGGATTATTCCGCCATCGTTGTAGTCTTTTTCCTACCTGTCTGTCAGCATAATGCCATTATTGTAAACAACTAATTATGGTGTCTAATTTATTCTGTATACGGTTTTGCGGATGCATTGCCGAAAAATGCGCGGCGGCAACTGAAACCAGGGGAGGACTGAAGCCATGAAACTGGAAGAAATTAAATCGCTGGCACAACTGTACAGCATCAAGGTTAGCAGGATGAATAAGCCAGAGCTGGTGCGAGCCATACAGAAAGCCGAGGGGAACGAACAATGTTATAAATCCGGCGCGTCCGCCATATGCTGCCAAAAGGACTGTGCGTGGCGTGCGGACTGCACATGAACATGAGGTGAATAAGGATGCCTGCTCGCGGAAAAATATCCGTCCTGATGGTGGAACATTGCCCCGAGAACCTGAACTGGGTCGAGGAGCATCTGGCGGGCCCGGATGTCGAGATGTTCTGGGCCGCTTCTGGAATTGATGCCTTGAACCTTGCACGGGAAAACGATTTTGTCATGGCGCTGCTCGGGGTCAACAATCCGGAAGACGGCGTCGAGACCGCAAACTTAATCCTCTCTCATCCGGTGACAAAGCACCTCCCGATCGTTTTCGTGAGCAACGGCACAAAGGAGTTTTCTCTGCCCCAGAAAGCAATCGGGACGGGTATTGTGGACTATATGACAAAACCGATTGAACCGCTTATCCTGTATAACAAGCTGCAACTTTTCCGGGAACTTTACCACCAGCGCAAGGCTGCCAGACAACGTATGTCGGCACTCAGGGAAACCCATGTAAAGCTGAGGAAAAGTAAGGAGCGCTATATACGTCTTCTGGCATCGGTGACCAGCTATGTCTACAACGTAACCGTACATGAGGGTATTCCGGTATCCACCGTCCATGGTCAGGGTTGCGAAGCGATGACCGGTTTTTCCCCGGAGGAGTATGCCGCCGACCCAGACCTGTGGATCAGGATGATACCCGACGAGGATCGCCCCGTGGTTTTGAGTGCGGCGGAGCGCATCCTGCACGCGGCATTGCCGCTGACGATCGAACATCGCATTCACCATAAGGACGGCCGTATCCACTGGGTGCGGAACACCTTGGTCCCGCACTTCAACCTGGGAGGGACACTTGTCAGCTACGACGGCATCATCATCGACATTACCGAGCGCAAACGTGCGGAGAGGAAGCTGGCAAAATCCGTCTCACTTCTGGAAGCCACACTGGAATCTACCGCAGACGGGATACTCGTCGTTGACAGAGAGGGTGCCATCACCAGTTACAATAAAAAATTCCTCTCCCTGTGGCGTATCACCGATCACATCTCGGAAAAAAGAAACATTAGCGAACTGTTCGCGGGTGTGTTGTGCCAGTTGAAGGATACGGGACATTTTGTCGAGAAGATACGTTATCTGTACTCGCATCCGGAAACCGAAAGTTTCGACCTGCTGGAATTTGCCGACGGTCGCGTCTTTGAGTGCTATTCCAAATCCCAGATGATGGGAGATGAGATCGTTGGGAGGGTCTGGAGCTTTCGGGATATCACCGAACGAAGGAGCCTGGAGGAGCAATTGCGACAGGCCCAGAAGATGGAGGCGATCGGCCAGTTGGCGGGCGGGATCGCGCATGATTTCAACAATATACTTACTTTGATCCTCGGTTACGGCAGTGCGCTTCAAGAGAGCATCAAGAAGGGTGATACGCTGCGTGAGAGTATAGACCAAGTGCTCGCGGCAGCAGAAAGGGCGGCGAATCTGACCCGTAGTCTTCTGGTGTTCAGCCGGAAACAGGTGATGGCACCCCAACTGGTGGGGGTGAATGACATTGTAAAAAATATCGAGAAGTTGATCAGGAGGATCATAGGCGAGGATGTTCAGTTCAAGACGATTTACTGCCCGGCTTGTCTAAAGGTATATGCCGATGCCGGCCAGATCGAACAGGTGTTGATGAATCTGGCCGCCAATGCCCGCGATGCCATGCCGAAAGGCGGGACACTGACCATGGAGACGCAATTGTTTGAATTGGATGATGATTTTTTTCAGGTGTACGGTTATGGCGAGCCTGGCCTGTATGCCCTCCTGACGGTATCTGATACGGGTGTGGGGATAGATGAAGGGGTTCAGAAGAGGATATTTGAACCATTCTTTACAACAAAGGCTGTTGGGCAGGGAACCGGCCTCGGTCTTTCAATTGCATACGGGATCATCCAGCAACATAGAGGTTTCATTAAGGTTTACAGCGAACCCGGCGTTGGGACCACCTTCAAGATATTCATTCCATTCGTTTCCGGAGAGGATATGGCCGGGCCTTGTACGTCGGCTACGGTTCCCGTGGGAGGCACGGAAACCATCCTGCTGGTGGATGATGATTCCGCCATCCGGCAGATGATAGCATCAAACCTCAGACGTCTTGGCTATCGCGTGATCCAGGCGGAAGATGGGGGTGAGGCTGTCAGAGTATTTCGGGAGCACTGCAACATGATCGATCTGGTGATCCTGGACATACTCATGCCGCTGAAGAGCGGCCGCGAGGTGCACGATGAGATCAGGAATATTCGGCCTGATATCAAGGACCTTTTTATGAGTGGCTACAGTTCGGATCTGCTCCAGGCCAGGGGTCTCTGCGAGAATGGCTCGGATGTTCTCGTGAAACCATTCAGGCCACTTGAACTTGCTCGAAAAGTGAGAGAGGTGCTCGATAACCAGATGATTTGAATCACCCGATCTTGACCGTCTTGTAGAGGAAGTTCTTGAACCTGAACAGCCTGCGCTGCTCCTCCACGCTGTCGTTTGACTGGTCCAGGGCCTTGAGGTAGCGTGCCACGGCCGGCATGGTCTTGCCGGCAATCCCCCGGCTCTTTTCGATCACCAGCCGCACCGTTTCCCGCGAGATGTCGTTGCGGGAGAACGGCTCGTAGACCTCTGACCAGAAATCCCCCCCAGCCGCGATCCGTGCCATGATGTCGCTTGCCAGCCGCTCGTCCAGGTCGCGGGTGGCGGGCAGGAGGTTTGCGTTGCCCTCGGCGCTGCCGGTCCCGGCTATGGCCATGGTGATCGCATCGCCGGTGATGATATGCGTGCGCCGGAAAAAAAGCGCCCGCAACAGGATGCTGCGCAGCTCGCGGATGTTGCCCTTGTAACTGTGCCGCATGAGGATGTCCTTGGACTCCCTGGAGAGGATGGGCGGCTTTTCGGGCGGTTCTTCATCGCCGCGGTAGGTGCGGTAGAGCTTGCCCAGGAAGTGCACCGACAGGTCGGGGATGTCCTCGCGCCGCTCGTTGAGGGAGGGCAAGCGGATGGAGAGTTCCGCCAGGCGGTGGTACAGGTCCTCGCGGAAGCGGCCGGCGGCAATCTCCTCGTGCAGGTTTTTGTTGGTGGCCGCAACCAGCAGCACCCGGCTGTAGCGTTCGGTGTTCTCCCCCAGGCGCACGAAGCCGCCGTTGTCAAGGAAGCGGAGGAGTTGCACTTGGGTTTTGGGGTCGGCATCGCCTATCTCGTCCAGGAAGACGATACCCCCCATGGTCTCCTCCAGGATGCCGCGCCGGTCACTGTAGGCCCCGGTGAAGGCCCCCTTCTTGTGGCCGAACAGTTCCGAATAGGTCAACTCACCCGAATAGGCGGCGATGTTGGACTTCTTGACCGGCAGTTCGCCGCCGGGGTTGATGCTCTGGCGGTACAACTCGTTGAGCTTGTTGTACAGGTTGTTGAAGAAGAACTCCTTGCCCGAGCCGGTGGGGCCGGTTACCAGAATGGAGGGAAGCCCGATGGTGGCCTCCTGGAGCAGGTTGCGGTTCCAGAAGACGATGCGGTTGAAGAGTGGCGGAGAGACGGTGTTGATGAACTCCACCACCGCCTGGGAGGCGGGGCTGTTGCCGATGATGTTCCCCAGCCGGTAGGAGGAGACGTGCGGGTCCTTGTAGGCCACGTCCGAGGTCAGGCGGTTGACCTCCCCCTGCAGGCGCTCGATGCGCTGCAGGTCCGAGATGTGCCGGGCGGTCAGGGAGCCGATGATCTGCAGGATGCGGCGGTGTTCCTCGCGGAAGTAGTCGTAATGCAGGGAGTTGAGGCAGATCACCGCGATCACCTCGTCGTCGCAGATGACCGGTACCGCGATCTCGCTCTTCAAAAGGTCGCTCATGGAACGGTGGAAGCCGCCGGCCTGCTGTTCCTCCTCTACCCGGGCGATGATCTTGGGAAGCTTGGTGTGGGCCACGTAGCCGGTCAGGCTGCGTGCCTCCGGCGCCAGTTCCTCGCCGCCGATCGGGAAAGGGGGGATGTATTTTTTCAGCCACTCCTTGTTCTTGGCGCCGATAATCACGCCATTTTCATCCTCCACCACCAGCCACCTCACCCCGTCCCGTTCGGACACCACGGCGATGCTGCCGGTATCGGCCCCGATCAGTTCGGTGGCCTTGGAGAGTACCTTGGTCAAAAACGGCTGCAGGTTTTCCGTCCGTTCGTTCAAGAGTTCGGTGATCTCGGACAGCACCCGGATCTCCAGGTGCTCGCCCCCCACCTCGTTGATGACCCGCTCCACCATCTCGGCGTGAGTCTGCAAGAGCCCCATCTCGAAATCGCTGAAGCGGTGCAGTTCGCGGGCAAAGTAGTTCACCAGGCAGATGATGCGGCGGCTGTCCGGGCTGTAGCGCGGCACCACGTACAGCGAACGCAGGGCCATGGATTCGGTCAGGGCCCGCTGTTGGAGGTGGTGCTGGGTCAGGTCGGCAATGAAGAGCGGTTTCAGCAGGCGTTCATCGGTGATCACCGCCTCGTTGCTCACATACTGGGAGATAAGCGATGTCCCCTTTTGCAGATTGATGGCCCCCTGCTGGTCGTAGAGCGCCTTCAGGTCCGGGTCTTCCGAGTAGCTGGCCAGGATCCGCATCAATCCGGAACCGGCCTCCCCCCCCATGGCCGGTACCAGCACCGAGGCCAGGGATACCTTGTTGATCAGCCGTACCGCCGACCTGACCATCATGCCGGCCGCCTCGCGGGCCTTGAACTCCTCCAGGCGGCGGGCCAGTTGTACCTGCTGGTGATAGATGCGTGCCTGGTCGAGTCGGTCGGCCACGAAGCCCGCAAAATCGGCCAGTTGCGACTTTGCCTGGGCGCTCAGCACCTCGCCGGGCCGTTCTCGGTCGATGCAGAGTACGCCGATGGATTTGCCCAGGCTGACCACCGGCATGACGTAGCTGGCGCGAAACCCGAAACGGTGGGCCAAATCCTCGTCGCTTGTGTCGCGCCGTTCCGGCGCGGCCCTGAAGTCGGAGGCATACTGGCTGACAAAGACGCTGGAGACCACGGTCCCGCTGGAGCCGATGGGAAATCCGATTTCCCGTATCTCCTCGGCCCGGGGGCCGCTGGCATGCACGCAGGAGAGCGCCCCCCGGGTCAGGTCTTCCAGGTAAATTCGGACCCGTTCGCTGTCCGAGAGCAGCCCGGCGCCTTCCGCCAGGGCATACAGCAGTTCCCCCTGGTTCTCCTTGCCGTAGCCTGACACCTTGGTGCGCAGGGCCGCCAGCCGCGTATCGATGGGCATAGATACTCCTGAGTAGGTTATTTACACAAATGAGTGTAGCGCGGGGCAGCGGAGGGAGTCAAGGGTGGAGTGGCTTACTCTGGTTACCCGCCCCCCGGAGCTGCCGGGTGAAGCGAACCGACTCAGATTGGGGTATTCAGCCATAGTGACAACCACTGTTTGACTGAAACAGATATTGTTTGTCATGGGCTCGGTCTGACAGGGGGCATGCCGTAGTGAAAAGCGTATCGGAAATTTAAGCCCATTGTTTGTGGTATCTATTTAAATACTAACAAATAGTAGGATGGCACCAGTAAATATTTTGATTGAATATTATTTGAATATTTATATAATTTAAACATCGTTTGTAAAAATGATCTAATAGGCTGGCTATAAAAACGGCATAGTCCACAGGGGAAGGTTGATCGAGTGCAGGCCGTCAAGCTCATGCCAGGAGTCGCCGTCAAGATGGGGATAGACGTCGAGGGAAGGAAAAGATCAAATGCCCGAACGATACGTTCCGGCGGAGAGGGATGATCATGAACCCGATTGATGCGGTCAGGGAGAAACTGGAGGCCTGTTTCATCTACAATTCCTACGCCTCGCCCGAGGACAGGAAACTGACGGGGGTCAGCATGCTGAGTCAGGTATGGATCGAGGTGCCAGCCTGGTACTTCTGGCTGCACGATGTTCCCGGTGTATTCATGCTGGAGGCGGTGCACGCCGATCTCCTGGAACACGAGGGGGTCTCCTATGATTCCTCCCGCTTCACGCTCCGCTGGTTTCCTCCCCTCGACCTGGGTCTGCTGTCACTCTTCAGCGTCGAGGAACGATGCCTGAGGAGCAGCGTCCTGTTCGACAGCACCGGAACCCCCCGCCATGAGCAACTTTCGGTGATCAGGGGGGGATACTTCAAGTGTGCCCTTCTGGAATGCCATTTTTCCCGTCGTGATGACACGGTCGTCATGCTGCTGAGCACAACGCGCAGTTCCCCTCCGCCGGGGGAGACGCGCAGGGAAGAATACTGCACCGCCCTTTTCCAGTCGCTGGCCGGAATGTACTCCCTGTATGCCAAAAGTGCCCCGGAAAGCTGCAATAGCTTTCGCAAGGCAGGCGGAGAGGCTGCACTTCAGGCGCTCGTGTTTTCGAAGGGTGATCCGGAAGCTGCGGGGAATTTCATGCGTGCGTATCTGGGGGGGCACCGCCTGGATTCCGGGCGTCGACCGGCAGTGGAGGGGAACTGGCGGCGGCTGGCACCCGTGAAACCCGAAACAATGGGTTCATCGGGATGTGGCTGCTGCTGCGGTCAGTGAACACCTGTGGCTGGCGCGAGGTTCTTGATTTGCCATTTGAACCGGCCATGGTAAGATTGATGGCACTATCTGGCCGGCGAGAATTGCCATGCGGGCCGGGACGTCACAGGACATCCCGGCCCGTTTGCCTGCCACGGGATAGATTTCATTGTATGGAGGTGGCTCTTGAACTATCCGGTATGGTACATCCCGGAGGTCGGAGGTGGGCTGCTGATCGCCGTTATTGCGATTGTTCACGTCTTCATCTCCCATTTTGCGGTAGGTGGCGGGCTCTACCTCGTGTTCGCCGAGCGCAAGGGGCTTCGCGAGAAGAATCGGGCTATCCTTGACTTTACCCGAACCCACGCCAAGTTTTTCCTGCTGATGACGATGGTGGCCGGCGGTGTGACCGGTGTTGCCATCTGGTTCGTCATCTCCCTGGTCCACCCGGCCGCCACCTCGCTTCTGATCCATATCTTCGTTTTCGGCTGGGCCACCGAGTGGGTCTTCTTCATCGTGGAAATCGTGGCGATCCTCGTCTATTTCTACACCTTCGGCCGCATGGACGACCGCACCCACCAGGTGGTGGGCTGGATTTATTTCATCGCCGCCTGGCTCAGTCTGCTGCTGATCAACGGCATCATCAACTTCATGCTGGATCCGGGCGCCTGGTTGGAAAACGGCTCATTCTGGTCCGGCTTTTTCAATCCCCTCTTCTGGCCGTCGCTCTTCTTCCGGACCGCCGTGGCCTGCATGCTGGCCGGGGTGTACGCCTTCCTCACCAGCACGTTCCTGAAGGATGCGGCCACCAAGCAGACGATGACCAGGTTCTCAGCCGAATGGGTGCTTGCCTCCTACCTGGCAGCCATCCCCTGCGGGATCTGGTATTACGCCACTGTCCCGCCACCGGCGCGCAACCTGATCGCCGGCGCCTCGCCGACCATCCAGCGGGCGCTCCAGGCAGGGTTCTGGGCGCTGATCGTCCTTGCCGTGCTGACGCTGGTCCTCGCCATTCTGCGGCCAGCCTTCCATTCCCGGCCGGCGGCGCTGTTTGTGTTTATCAGCGCATTCGTCTTCATGGGGGCATTCGAATGGACCAGGGAGGCATCGCGGCGACCCTACGTGATCAACGGGGTGATGTATTCCAACGCCATCCTCAAGACGGACATGGCAGGCCTGAAACAGAACGGTTTCCTCCGTTCCGCCCGCTGGACGCAGCAAAAGGACCTGCACGAGGAGAGCCTGCTGGAGGCGGGCAGGGAACTGTTCGTCAACCAGTGCTACGCCTGCCATACGATCGGCGGGATGAACAACGATATCCTGGCCCGTACCAAGACGATGTCGTATCCCGCCATGCTCGCCTATCTCGGCACGGTCCACGACAAACGGTATTTCATGCCCCCCTTTGCCGGCAACGAGGCCGAGGCACGGGCGTTGGCCGTCTACATCGTCAAGGGGTTGCAGGGGAAGGCCATTTCCGAAGGGGGCGCTCCAGCCGGCAGCAAGGGGCAGGTGTTGTTCGAGGCCAATTGCAGCGCCTGCCACGACGAGAACCGTATCCGCGTCCTGACGACAGGGTGGGAACGGGCCAGGGTCAGGAAGGGGCTCGACAGGTTGAGCGCCCTCAACCCCGCCATGCCCGATTATCAGGGCGTTGCGGCGGAAAAGGAGGCGCTGGCCGATTTCATCGTTTCGCTTAACGGCCCGCAACCGGCTGCGGCCGCAACGGGCCACGACCACGGCGAGGATGTCTTTGAGCAGAACTGTTCCATGTGTCACACCTTGCGCGGGGGGGATAATCCGCTCCTGCCGAAAGTGGCAGGCTGGGATCGGCAGCGGATCAGGAAGACCCTCGATATGCTTGACAAACTGAGGGGGGGCGTCATGCCCCCCTTGAATGCGACGCCGGCCGACAAGGATGCCCTGGCCGGGTTCCTGGCCGCATCGCTGCAAGGAGGTGTGAAATGAATGCGCTTATTCCGGCCCCCGATGCCATCCCGGTTGCCTGGGGCTGGTTCCAGGGATTTTTGATGCTCATGTTCCCGCTCCA
>DAIERH010000408.1 GCA_027346925.1 Geobacter sp. | reverse complement strand
CCTCGAAATTCCCTTCTTCGTAATAAAAGATACTCTTAGAGCCGGCGAACTTTCTGATCTTCTTCTCAGTCGCTGCCGCCGTCTCCGCGAAAAGATCGACACCGGCCTCGTCACGCATGATGGAGAAAGACTGACGGGATATTATCACATGAGCTTCAGCCGCACGGCAGAGTTCCTTCAGTACCCTCAGCCCTATAACAGGCCCGGTCGCACCGGTGATCGCCAGGACGTATTTCTTCATATCAGAAAGTCCGCAAGGGTGAAGAAAAAAATCGTCATGCTGATGTAGCCGTTCATGTTGAAGAAGGCCAGGTCGAGCTTGCTGAGGTCATTCTCTTTTATCAGGGAGTGTTCGTAAATGAAAAGACCGCAGGTGACAACCATGCCCGCTATGTAAAGGCCGCCGAGGCCGAAGATCAGACCGTTGGCGACGAGAAGGAAGAAGCTGACCGCATGAAAAGACCTCGAGAGATAAAGCGACTTTCTCACTCCGAAACGCTTCGGGATCGAATACAGTCCATGGCTCCTGTCGAACTCGATATCCTGAAGTGCGTAGAGCACATCGAAGCCGGCAAGCCAGAA
>DAIERH010000407.1 GCA_027346925.1 Geobacter sp. | reverse complement strand
AAGGTGCTTGAAGTCGAATCCGGCGATCCTCGTATCAAGGATATTGACGATCTTCCCCTTGCCGGCGCGCCGGGCAAACTCACGACTGAGGACGAAGGGTGCCCAGGCGTTTATCTGCATCTGCCGCACCACCCCGTCGAAGTCAGCATCCGTGATCGTGTCGGGACTGAAGACAGACGCGTTGTTGATGAGGATGTCGAGCCTGCCGGATGCCTGGAATGCACGTCCGACGAGCGACTGATAACCGGAGGGCTCCGCAAAGTCCGCCGGTACGATCCACGACTTCACGCCGAACCCTTCGAGCTCAGCGCAGAGTTTCTCGCATTCCCCCTGGAGCGAGTGGTGGTCGTGGACAACGATGTCGACGCCTTCAGCCCCCAGAGCGAGGGCGATAGCGCGGCCTATTCTTTTGGCCCCGCCGGTCACGAGCGCCGTCTTACCCTCCAGCATGTTCTGCGCCATCGGCCACCCCTGCCGCCGGCGCCACCCCCACCCGCTCGGGCGGTTGACCGGGGTCTCGGGTCCCCGGCCACTGCACGCGTCCTGCGCCGTGGGTCGCGATGCCCGTGCCCGCTTACATTCGG
>DAIERH010000406.1 GCA_027346925.1 Geobacter sp. | reverse complement strand
CTTAAAGCCGTTGGCCCGGAAGATCTCCCCGGCCAGGGTGGTGGTCGTCGTCTTGCCGTTGGTGCCGGTGATGGCCACCAGGGGGGCGCCGATGAAGCGGGAGGCCAGTTCTATCTCGCTGACGATCTCTTTTCCGGCTCCCTTTGCCGCTACCAGCAGGGGGTGGTCCTGGGGCACGCCGGGTGAGACCACGATCAGGTCGCTCGCCAGGAAATCGGCCTCGTCGTGACGGCCCAGCACGAAGCGGATATCGTACCCCTCAAGTTCCGTGGTCACGGCGGCCAGGGCCGCTTCGTCGCGCCGGTCCGTGGCAGTGACCCGGGCCCCGGCCTTGGCCAGGAACCGGGCGCAGGCCACGCCGGTCTTGGCCAGGCCCATGACGAGGATGTTTTTGTCTTTTAGTTCCATGTCATCTCATCTTCAACGTCGAAATAGCCACCAAGGCCAGGATGATGGTCAAAATCCAGAACCTGACGATGATCTTGGGCTCGGCCACCCCCTTCAACTCGAAGTGGTGGTGGATCGGCGCCATGCGGAAGATCCGCTTGCCGCGGTACTTGTACGATCCAACCTGGAAGATCACCGAAAG
>DAIERH010000405.1 GCA_027346925.1 Geobacter sp. | reverse complement strand
CGACGGCCAGCGCCGGCTGAAGCCCGCGCCCGCAGGTTGCCCATCCGGCCCTTCCCGATGACTCGGGAAGGGCTTTTGGTTTCTGCGCCGGGGAACTTCCGCGCCCGCCTGCGGTAGATTGGCATGTCGTCGTCTCCAGGCCGCCATGCGCGCCATGATCGAAGCCGAAAACCTTTCGCGTCGCTACGGCGGCATGCTGGCGGTGGACGCGCTGAATCTGTGCGTGCGCGCCGGCGAGGTGGTCGGTCTGCTCGGTCCCAACGGAGCCGGCAAGACCACCAGCCTGCGCATGCTGGCCGGGTTCCTGGCACCCAGCGGCGGGCGGGCGCGCATCGGCGGCCATGACGTCGAGCGGCAGCCGCACGCGGCGCGCTGCGCGCTGGGTTATCTGCCGGAGGGCGCGCCCAGCTACGGCGAGATGAGCGTGCTGGGCTTCCTGCTGTTCGTCGCGCGGGTGCGACGGCTGTCCGGCGAGCGCCGACGCAGCCGGCTGGATGCGGTGATCCAGCAACTGGAGCTGGACGATGTGCTGGCGCTGCCCATCGAGACGCTGTCGAAGGGCTACCGGCGCCGCGTCGGGCTGGCGCAGG
>DAIERH010000404.1 GCA_027346925.1 Geobacter sp. | reverse complement strand
ATACAATCTCTAATGCTCTTATTTCTGTTAATAAGCCATCGCGTGTTATATTGCCTTTTGCACCGACATTTAAAATGGCTTTTATAACTATACGACGTTTCTCTTCTTCTGCTATTCCTTTGCATTCTATTAAGTTATTAAGAACAGCTGCGCAATCATCGAATGCAAAGCCTTCGAAGCCACCACTCTGCATTTTTGATGACTCAAGCCACGAAGTGAATTTTTCAATATCGCAACCTTTCTTCCATTCAGCAGCCATTCATTCTCCTATTGTTCAACGGTGCGGGGGCGCACCAGCGCGTCAGCGCCTGTGTGCCGCCTCCTGGTTAGCTGGTGTTTGCCTGAACTTGCCTAGTGTACCTTCAAAAAATTGGTGGAGGTCATTCAGTTGTTCGTCTCCGAAAGAACGTGAGAGGAAAAGCAAAAGCGTTACTATTGATAGTGCGCCAACTGGAAAGAAAATTAGTATAAGATTTTGATATTTCTCGAAAAGTGCTCCAGTTAAAGTCAATAGCCAAGAAGTAACCGCCAGGATTACTATGACTGTAACCTTCGGTGTAGTTGGTTTTGCATAGCGATACAGAAATGGAA
>DAIERH010000403.1 GCA_027346925.1 Geobacter sp. | reverse complement strand
CGATCCTGACCACCCCTTCCCCGTTCTTCTGGATGGCGCCGGAGATGCAGGCAGCCAGACAGTCCGGCTCGTCGCAGTGGCGGCAGTTGGTGGAGATGGAGACCACTCCGCCGTTCCACTCCTCCACGGTACAACGGGAGATGGGGCGCTCGGCTTCGTGCAGAAAGGCCTTGACCGGGTCCTTGGAGAGCGAATGCTCGGTGATGCAGGCGACCTCGCACAGGTGGCAGCCGATACAGGCGTCTTCGATGGAATAGATTCGTTTCATATCAAGTTTCCTTCAGGTTTGACGTTTAACCTGTAATTTCAGGAGCGTGGATTTTTCGCAAGATCAAGGCTGTCGAGCGATTGCGCGGAGGCGTACCAGAAGGTACGCCGCACAAGTAATCGCGAAGACTTACGCGGAGATTGCGGAAAAGCCGCGTTCCTATTCTCCAGCAGGCATGACGCCCAGCAGGTACATATCCTTCTCGGAGAGCCCGACAGCCCTCAGTTTATAGCGGTTGCCGCGCAACGATTCCAGGGCGTTCAGCCCCATGCCCCCCAGGATCTCCTTCATCTCGTGGCCCCAGGCGTGCACGAGGTTGACCA
>DAIERH010000402.1 GCA_027346925.1 Geobacter sp. | reverse complement strand
GGTCGCCGCCGCCATCGCCGCCCGCAAAGCCGAGTTGGAGGCCCGGGCCCTCGACGAGCGCCTGGCGCGCGAGCGGGTCGACGTCACCCTGGCCGTGCGCCCGACCCGCCAGGGCCGCATCCATCCCATCGCCCAGGTGATGGAGGAGATCGGCGCCATCTTCGCCCAGATGGGCTTCGCCGTGGCCGAAGGTCCCGACATCGAGGACGACTTCCACAATTTCACCGCCCTGAACATCCCGCCGGAGCATCCGGCCCGGCAGATGCACGACACCTTCTATTTCGGCGAGCGCGACGGAGGTGGGCGCCACCTGCTGCGCACCCACACCTCGCCGGTGCAGATCCGCACCATGCAGGCGCAGAGCCCGCCGCACCGGATCATCGTGCCGGGCCGCACCTACCGCTGCGATTCCGACCAGACCCATACGCCGATGTTCCATCAGGTCGAGGGGCTGGTGATCGACCGCAAGGCCCATATGGGCCATCTCAAATGGATCCTCGAGGAATTCTGCAAGACCTTCTTCGAAGTTCCCAACGTCAAGATGCGTTTTCGTCCGAGCTTCTTCCCCTTCACCGAGCCTTCGGCGGAAGTGGACATCCAAT
>DAIERH010000401.1:343-603 GCA_027346925.1 Geobacter sp. | reverse complement strand
TCGGCGACGCCAAGGTCGCCGAGGACGACGAGCCGGCGATCGAGCAGAGCGACAACTCGCTCGTGCGGCTGATCAACTCGATGATCCTCGAGGCCCAGGCGCAGGGCGTCAGCGACATCCACATCGAGACCCTGCCCGGGCGCGAGAAGGTGCGCATCCGCTTCCGCAAGGACGGCGTGCTCAAGCCCTACCTCGAGCTGCCGCACACGTACCGCGCGGCGATCGTGGCGCGGATCAAGATCATGTGCGACCTCGACATC
>DAIERH010000401.1:0-333 GCA_027346925.1 Geobacter sp. | reverse complement strand
CTTCGCCAAGTTCTCGCCCAAGCACGCGCTCGAGCTGCGGGTCGCGACGATCCCGACCAGCAACGGCCTCGAGGACGTGGTGATGCGCATCCTGTCCTCGGCCAAGGCGATCCCGATGGACAAGCTCGAGCTGTCCGAGGGCAACTACCGCCGCCTGCGCGCCGCGATCGAGCGGCCCTACGGCATGGTGCTGTGCGTCGGCCCCACCGGCAGCGGCAAGACGACCACGCTGCACTCGGCGCTCGGCCACCTGAACACGCCGCAGCGCAAGGTCTGGACCGCCGAGGACCCGGTGGAGATCACCCAGGCCGGGTTGCGCCAGGTGCAGGTCAA
>DAIERH010000400.1 GCA_027346925.1 Geobacter sp. | reverse complement strand
CACGTTGTGCGGGGCGGGCGTATCGTCGGCTGTCCAGTCGGCGTACCCTATCCCCACTCTGGCATCCGGGAGGGGTGAGGGAAGGGCCACCCGAAGTTTTGCCGCGCCTCCCCAGGTCTTGCAGCTCTCTATCCCCTTGCCATTTTGATAGACTATGACAGTGCCCGCACAGCACCTGTATTCGAGCCTTTTCAGCTCGTCTATCAAAACCGGCAGCGCATTTCTACGGCCGACATATCCTACTATTCCGCGCATCGGGCAACCTCCTAATTACAGGGCCTGCATGTTTCATGGCGCTCCTGCCATACCCGATCATTCCACCGTGACGCTCTTTGCCAGGTTCCTCGGCCGGTCGACATCGCACCCTTTAAGTACGGCGATATGATAGGCGAGAAGCTGAAGAGGCACGACCGTTACGAACGCAGAGAACAGGGGATGGGCCGATGGGACCACGACAACATCGTCTGCCTTGTGTGAGACCGCTTCCGGTTCGTCGGTGACCACGATCACCCGGGCGCCTCTGGCCCTGACCTCCTCGATGTTCGAAAGGATCTTGTCGAAATGACTGTTCATCGGGGCCAACGCCACTACGGGCATTGCTTCATCGA
>DAIERH010000399.1 GCA_027346925.1 Geobacter sp. | reverse complement strand
TTCCGTCAACCTGCAGAAGATCCAGAAGAGCGGCGAGTTCAAAAAGATCGCCGCCGAGTTCGGCTATGCCGGTGACGACGACCTGCTGGTGGCGGTGGGCTATGGCAAGATATCCACCGGCCAGATCATCGGCAAATTGCTGCCGGACGAAAAGGTGCACGAAAGGGCCGAGCGCAAGGAATCGCGGCTTGCGTCGGTCATCAACAAGCTCAAGGGCAGGTCCTCCAGCGCCGTGGAGATCAGCGGCGTCGACGATGTGCTGGTACGCTTCGGCAAGTGCTGCAACCCGGTGCCCGGGGATGAGATCATCGGATTCATCACCCGCGGCAAGGGGGTCACCATCCATACGGCCGACTGCCAGTTCGCCCTGGAGAACGATCCGGAACGGCGCATCGACGTGACCTGGAACAAGGTCAAGACCGCGGCCCTGCCGGTCAAGATCCGGGTCATCTGCCACGACGTCAAGGGCATCCTGGCCGGCATCACCACGGCCATCACCAACAGTGAGGCCAACATCTCCAGCGCCCATATCCAAAGCACCATCGACAAGCGGGGCGAGAACACCTTTGAGGTCAATGTCGTGGACCTGGCCCATCTGCAAAAGGTGATGAA
>DAIERH010000003.1:22527-30916 GCA_027346925.1 Geobacter sp. | reverse complement strand
CCACCGCCGGGAGCGGCATGAGGACCAGCTGGATGAGGATGAGGATGAGGATGCGCTTCAGGTACATGAGTTACCCCAAGACTCCCAAGCATTTCTGAATCAGAACTTCACCTTTGGCGCGGTCTTCGCCCCTTCCTCGGCCTTGAAGGACTCCTTGCGTTGCAGGTGCAAGAGCAGGGAATTGGTCAGGGAGTTGGGAAAGGTGCGGATGCTGGTGTTGAAGACCTGCACCGCCTGGTTGTAGCGTTCGCGGGCCACGTTGATGCGGTTCTCGGTCCCCTCCAGCTGTTTCTGCAGGTCCATGAAGTTCTGGTTGGCCTTCAGGTCGGGATATTTCTCCACCACCACCATCAGCCGGGAGAGGGCGCCGGAGAGCTCGCCCTGGGCCTGCTGGAACTTGTTCAGGCTGGCGGGGTTGTTGAGCACGTCCTTTGAGACCTGCATGGAGCCGACCTTGGCGCGGGCCTCGGTGACCGCCTTGAGGGTGTCGGCCTCATGTTTGGCATACCCCTTGACTACCTCCACCAGGTTGGGGACCAGGTCGGCCCTGCGCTGGTATGAGGATTCCACGTTGCCCCAGGCGGCGTTGACCGTCTCCTCGTTGGCCTGCATGGTGTTGTAGCCGCAGCCCGACAACAGCGCCAGCAGCAGGATGAATGGCATCTTGGCGATCAATCGTTTCATGGTAGGTTCCTCCTGTCTAAATAGGGTGACACCGGGATGCGGGGGCATCAGGCGGTGTCGTTGCGGTAATGAAGCTTCAGGCCGGTAAGCAGCGCATTGCATCCCAGGGGGATGATGTTGGCCAGGATCAGCGGCAGGTCGTGTATCAGGATACCGTAGATCATCCAGAGCGCAACCCCGAATGCCAGGAGAAGCGGCTGCCAGACGGAGATGTCCCGTGCATGACGGGTGCGCAGGGTCTTCACGACCTGGGGGATGGAGGCAACGCTGGTCAGGGTTCCCGCCAGCAGCCCGAGATGGGTCGCGTTCATGGGCGTTTCCTGCCGTCGAAGCCGTTGACGGCCCAGTCGATCTGGGTCAGCATCCCCCGCAGGATGGCAACCTCGCGGCTGTCCAGTTCGGCCCGGAAAAAGATCCTGCGCAAGGAACGCATGATGTGTTCCGGGTTCTGTTCGTTGAGGAAGCCGATCTTCCGGAGGCAGGCGCCCATCTGGCCGAACAGCGTCTCCATCTCCCCCGAGTCTGCTATCGGCAGGTCACGGCCTCCGCCGGGAGATGCACCGGCCTTGCCCAGTTCATAACAGAAGACCAGCACCGATTGGGCCAGATTGAGGGAGCCATAGGCCTCGGCCGAGGGGATGGTGGCATGCCAGCGGCAGAGGGAGAGTTCATCGGTGGTCAGTCCGCTGTCCTCTCGACCGAACACGATGGCGGCGCAGCAGCCGGGACCGGCCTGTTCCCGGAGGCGTAGCGCCACCTGGGTTGGAGACAGGATCTCCTGGCGGTACTTGCCGTGACGACGGGTGGTGCCCACGGTCAGGGTGCTGTCGGCCAGGGCAGAGGCAAGGTCGGGGAAGAGTTCGGCCCGTTCCAGCAGATCCCTGGCCGCCACGGCGAACTTGAGCGCTTCCGGGTGAAAACGGTCGCACCCCCTTACCAGGCGCAACCGCATAAGCCCCATGTTTTTCATGGCGCGGCAGACCATGCCGATGTTGCCGGGGGACTGGGGCTCGACCAGCACGATGCTGATATGTTCGAGTGCCGCACTCATTGTGTTCCTCTCCGCGCGTCCCGCAGGGCGCGCATCCTGGCGAGCCGTTTCCGGGCCGGTTGTTTCAGTTTCCAGGCATGATACAGGTGAACCAGCCAGGCAGTCATGATGAATCCCACCAGCGCCAGCATCAGATGCTGCTCGTACCTGCCAACGTCATCCAGGAAGAGTGATGCGCTCTTGCCGAACAGGTAGCCTCCCAGGGCAAATACGGTGGCCCAGGAAAGGGCGCTGGCCAGGTTGATCCAGAGAAACGTGCGGGCCGGCAGAGTGGTGATGCCGAGAATGATGGGGAGCACGATGCGTAATCCATAGGTGTAGCGGGAGATAAAGGCGACAAATGCCCCGTACTTCTCTATCAGGCGCAGGGCCTCGCGGAATTTGCGGGCAATGGCATGGAAACGCCTCAGCAGTTTTTTACCTTTGAAGTAGCCCAGGTAGAAATAGAACTGATCGCCGAGAAATGAGCCGGCAAAAGAGGTCAGGATGACGCCGCTGATGTTCAGGTAGCCCTCGAAGGCCAGAAAGCCGGCCATGATCAGGATCGCCTCCCCTTCCAGGAAGGTGCCGATGAACAGGACCCAGTAGCCGTGGACTTGGAGGTATTCCCTGAGGAGGTGATGAACGTGCATCACTGTGCCCCCGCGAGTCAGGATGGAACGGACAAAAGGCTGCTGGTTGCACCGTACGTGGCCCGGCAAGAGGCCATTACGCTACTGCATTTTGGCGGGCATGTCAAAGCAATTTGCCGCTCGCCATGGTTTAAGGCCTCAATATGTCAAGGTTATTGTGCTTGACATGGGTGGTTGCTTGAAATATGTTACCGAGGCATTTATCCCAGCAAATCGAGATGGTCAAAGGACATGGCAGTAGCAATTTCGAAAAAGGACAAGCTTATCGAGGAGGCGCAGCGACTGGCGCTGCGTGGGCAGTTGGACAAGGCCGTCAAGATCTACGAACAGGTCTTGGCGCTGGACCCTTCCGCCATGAATCTCCGCCAGAAGTTGGCCGAGCTGCTCGTCAAGGCGGGGCGCAACGAGGATGCCCGGTCGGAGTTCGAGGGCATCGGCAAATACTATGCAGGTCATGGTTTCTACCTCAAGGCCATTGCCGTCTATAAACAACTGCAGAAACTTTTTCCGCAAGACATGGCCATCACCATGACGCTTGCCGAGCTCAACGGGAAGCATGGTCTCGTGGGAAACGCCCTGGCTGAATACAAACGGCTCTTCGATTATTACGAAAGGTCGTCCAATGCGGAAGGGGCGCTCAAGATCATAGCCAGGATGCAGGAGGTGGATCCGACCAACGCCAACATCAAGCTCAAGCTGGGGGAGTCGTATTTTCAGGCCGGTAAAAAGGACGAGTCGTACGCGACGTTCGTACGGCTGGCCTCGCTTCTCCAGGAGCGGGGTGACGGTGCGGCGCTCTTCAAGTTGAATACGCGCATCCAACAGCTGTTTCCGGAAAAGACCACCTTCATGCTCGAGGTGCTGGCCGAACAGGTGGAGGAGGGGAATGCCGCCGGTGCGGTCACGGGCATACAGGCATTGCTGCGGAATAATCCCAACGACAAGCGCACCTGGGAGCTGATGGTCGCGGCCTTTCGCAAGCTTAACCAACCGCAGCGCCTCAAGGCTGCCTATCAACACTATCTCAAGTTTTTCCCCGACGAGGTGTCCCCCAAAAAAGGGCTGCTTGAGTGCCTGATTGCCGAACGGGACGTCAATGGAGGGCTGGCACTGCTCGAACGCTGCGAACAAGAGCTGATCAGCGCCGGAGCAATCGTGGATCTGGTGGGGATTTACAAAGGGCTTGAAGAGATCGATCCCATCAATTTGCGGGTGCTCGAGGGGCTGAAACGGGCCTATGAGGCGGCGGGCGACAGGCTGGGCGCTGAAACGCTTGAACCGAAACTTGCCTCGTTCAGGGCCATTTCCGGCAAGCTGTCCGCAGGTACGCCGCATGGGGGAGGGAAACAGTCGGCAGAACCGGATCGATCCCCCGGGCAGGTAGTGGTGGGGCAGCCTGAAGCCGGCCGGGAGAGCGCCCCGGACGGCGCGCCGGTTGAGCAGGTTCAGGCCGAGGGGTCGTTCCCGGCACCCGGGGCTGCGGAAACTCCCGTTTCCGGCACCCAAGGGCTGGGTGAGGTTGACGTACTCCCCCGTCCCGATGAGGATGAAATAGAGATCGAAATCGAGATCGATGAGGACGCGGGTTTCGAGCCTGCCGGCACGGACAACGGACCCACGGTTGGAGGCGATAATTGGCTCGATTCATTCGGGGATATCTTTGACAGCATCGCCGCATCGCCGCGGGGCGTCAAATTCGGCAGCGATCTGGATACCTCGGATGCCCAGTCCCATCACGATCTTGGGGTGGCCTTCAGGGAGATGGGACTGTATGACGAGGCCATCAACGAGTTCCGCCAGGCCGCGATGGACCCGGCCCGCAAGGTGGAATGCCGTGTGCTGCAGGGGGTCTGCCTGCGGCAAAAAGGCGATTCCGCAACGGCCGAAAATGTCCTCCGTTCCCTGCTGAAGCCCGGCCTGAGCCTGGATGAGACCTGCCTGGTCAAGTACGAACTGTCAGCAAGTCTGTACGCCCTCGGGAAAAACGATGAAGCCGCCGCGCTGCTGGCGGAGATCGACGCCGCCAATCCCGGTTTCCGGGATGTTCGCTCGCGTCTCGATGCCCCGGGCGCCGACGACACCATCGAGTTCTCCGACGAGGACCTGCGCGGGTTCGACCTGAAATAGGGCCGAACACCCGCAAACAGGATTTCCTGAGATACAACGGAAAAAGGCAAGAGATCGGAATTAGTACGCCCCCGTCTCTTGCCTTTTTCCGTTACCACCCCGTGCGATTTAATCGTCAGGCAATGGTACGATTCTCTTTCAATTGGTCTGGGCGTCCACCACGGCAATGGCGGCCATGTTGACGATGTCGTTCACATCATCGCCCCGTTGCAGGACGTGGACCGGTTTCTTCATTCCCATCAGGATCGGCCCGATGGCGTCCGCCCCCCCCAGGTGGTGGAGCAGCTTGTAGCAGATGTTGCCCGCGTTGAGGTCGGGGAATATCAGGATGTTTGCAGGGCTCTTCATTTTGGAGAAGGAGAAGTGTTCCAGCAGTTCCTGTTCAACGGCGGTGTCGGCATGCATCTCGCCATCCACGATCAGGTCCGGGGCCCGTTCCTTGACGATCTCCACCGCCCGTTTGACCTTGAGGGCCTGGGGATGGGTGACCGATCCGAAGTTGGAGAAGGAGAGCATGGCGATACGCGGCTCGATGTCCAGCAGGCGCACCTTTTCGGCCGCCAGAATGGCGGTCTCGGCCAGTTCTTCCGGGGTAGGGTCGATGTCAACGGTGGTATCGGCCAGGAAGTAGATCCCCTTTTTGAAGACCATCATGTACATGCCGTGGACCGAGGTGAGTTGCGGTTGCTTGCCCACCACCTCCAGCGCCGGCCGGATGGTGTCGGGATAGTTGGCATCGATGCCGGAGAGCATGGTGTCCGCATCCCCCATCCGCACCATCATGGAGCCGAAGTGGTTGCGGGACTTGCGGCGGATGATGCGCCGCGCCTCGTTGGCCGTCACCCCCTTGCGCTGGCGCAGGCGGTAGAGCTCCTCGGCATACTCCTCGGCAAGTTCGGATGTCTCGGTGTCCACTATCGGCACGTCGGGCAGTTCGATCCCCATCTCTGCCATCTTGGCCCTGATCTTGTCGCCGCTTCCGATCAGGATCGGACGGGCGATCTCCTCCTCCACCAGGATCTGGGCGGCCCGCAGGATCTTCTCGTTATCCCCCTCGGGGAAGGCGATCCGTTTGGGGTCGGTCTTGGCCTTGTTGATGATCAGGCGCATGGTCTCCTTGGCCTTGCCCTGCAGCGATTCCAGATGCTCCACATACTTGTCCATATCGGCGATCGGCTCCCGGGCCACGCCGGAATCCATGGCCGCCTTGGCGATTGCCGGGGCCACCCGCAGCAGGGCGCGGGGATCGAATGGTTTGGGGATGATGTAGTCCCGGCCGAAGGAGAACTTCACGTTGCCGTAGGCCCGGCAGACCGAATCGGGGCACTCTTCCCGGGCCAGTTCGGCCAGGGCGTAGACCGCCGCCTTCTTCATCTCCTCGTTGATGGTGGTGGCGCGCACATCCAGGGCACCCCGGAAGATGAAGGGGAAGCCGAGCACGTTGTTGACCTGGTTGGGGTAGTCGGAACGGCCGGTGGCGATCAGGACGTCGTCGCGCACCACATGCGCCTCTTCCGGGGTGATCTCCGGGTCGGGATTGGCCATGGCGAAGATGATCGGGTTGATGGCCATCTTGCGTACCATCTCCGGGGTAAATGCCCCCTTGGAAGAGAGCCCGAACAGGACATCGGCCCCTTCGGCGGCCTCTTCCAAAGTGCGCAGCGGCGTATCGACGGCAAAGCGTTCCTTGTATTTGTTCATTCCCTCGGCGCGACCCTTGTAGATGACCCCCTTGGTGTCGCACATGATCAGGTTTTCCTTCCTGACCCCCAGCGAGATTGCCAGGTTGGCACAGGCAATGGCCGATGCGCCGGCGCCGTTGACCACGATCCGGATCTGCTCGATCTTCTTGTTGATCAACTCCAGCGCATTGATCAGGGCAGCGGAGGAGATGATGGCGGTGCCGTGCTGGTCGTCGTGGAAGACCGGGATGTTCATGGTCTTTTTCAGCTCTTCCTCGATGTAGAAACACTCCGGCGCCTTGATGTCCTCCAGGTTGATGCCGCCAAAGGTCGGTTCGATCAACTGACAGAACTTGATGACATCATCGGGGTTTTCGCTGTTGACTTCGATGTCGAAGACGTCGATATCGGCAAAGCGTTTGAAGAGGACCCCTTTTCCCTCCATGACCGGTTTGCCGGCCAGGGCGCCGATGTTGCCCAACCCGAGGACGGCGGTTCCGTTGGAAACGACCCCCACCAGGTTCCCCTTGGTGGTGTACTTGTAGGCATCTTCCGGGTTCTTTTCGATTTCCAGGCAGGGATCCGCAACCCCCGGCGAGTAAGCGAGAGAAAGGTCGCGAGCTGTCAGACATGGTTTGGTCGAGATGACCTCGATTTTTCCCTTGCGCCCCATGGAATGGTATTCAAGCGCATCAATCTTTTTGGCCATATGCCCTCCGTTTTTAGTCAGGTTAAAATGAAAAACCTGTTTTTCTTGTATACATAGGCTGCTTTTTATTGAAACTGAAAAACAATAGCGCCGCTGCCAAGCGTTTGTCAAGTGGTTAATGAAACAGAGTAAAAAATAGTTATATTTTGAAACTAAGGGCTTGCCTCTTCTGTCCGTGCTGCTACAATCTGCATCCATCCGCAACAAGGAGGACGTTTCATGGAGCGAATCTGGGCCCCCTGGCGCATGACCTATATCAGAAATGCGGCAGGGGAAGACGGATGCATCTTCTGCCAGGCCTGGGAGGCGAACGAGGATCGTGAACGCCTGGTGCTGCTCAGGCAAAAGCACGCTCTGATAATGCTGAACCGCTATCCCTACACCTGCGGACACCTGATGGTGGCGCCCTTGCGCCACACGGCGGAGATGGACGATCTTTCCGATGAAGAACTGCTGGACCTGATACAGGGGGTACGCCGGGCGTGCGCCCTCCTGAGGGATGTGGCCGCACCCCATGGCCTCAACATCGGCATGAACCTGGGAAAGGCTGCCGGCGCGGGGATTGAGGAACATCTCCACGTACACATTGTACCACGCTGGAACGGCGATACGAACTTCATGTCGGTCACCGGCGATGTGCGG
The DNA here is from genome assembly GCA_027346925.1 of Geobacter sp. Taxonomy (GTDB): domain Bacteria; phylum Desulfobacterota; class Desulfuromonadia; order Geobacterales; family Pseudopelobacteraceae; genus JACPFJ01. The sequence goes on along the minus strand of DAIERH010000003.1, from coordinate 23,389 downwards.
GTCATCCCCGAAGGTCTGCTGGAGTCTTACGATCGCCTGGCCGCGGGACTCAAGGCCGGCTGACAAGGGTTATCATGGAACCGCTTTACGTCGGAATCGATATCGGCGGCACCAACCTGCGCTTCGCCCTGGTCGACGGGCAGGGGAACATCCGCCATCGCAGCCGAACCAGCAGTGCCGTCGCTGAAGGGCGCGGCGCATTCTGCGATCGCCTGGTGGCCGGTATTGATGAACTGCGCTCCGTGGCCGCGTCGTCCGGCGGCGCCATCATGGGCATCGGAGCGGGCGTGCCGGGCCTGATCGGCAGGGACGGCCTCATCCATTCATCCGTCAACATGCCCCCCCTGAACGGCTTCAATCTGACGACCTTTTTGAGGGAGCGGACCGGCGTGGCGTCGGCCTGCGGCAACGACGCCAATCTGATCGCCCTGGGGGAAAAGGCCTATGGCGCGGGCCGGCGCTTTGCGTCATGCATGGTGATCACCATCGGCACCGGGCTGGGGAGCGGCCTGATCCTGGATGACCGGCTCTGGACAGGTGCGGGAGGCTTTGCCGCCGAGTTCGGGCATGTCACGGTCGAGCCCCAAGGCATTCCCTGTCCGTGCGGCAACCGGGGGTGCCTCGAACGCTATGTCTCCGCCGGTGCCCTGGTCCGTTGTGCGCGGGAGTTGCTGCCGCAAGAGCTGCTCGCACGTCTGGAAGGCGCCCTCGATGCCCGCCTGGTAGCCGAACTTGCGCGACAGGGGGAGGCCGGGGCACTGGCCGCCTTTGAACGGATCGGGCGCTGGTTGGGTATTGCCCTGGCGTCCCTGGTCGATACCCTCGACCTGGAGGCGGTCATCATCGGTGGTGGCGTTGCCGC
>DAIERH010000003.1:0-22427 GCA_027346925.1 Geobacter sp. | reverse complement strand
AGTTTCGATCTGCTGTTGCCCGCGCTTGCCGACGAGGTCAGCCAGCGCTGTTTTCCCCAGATCGCCTCCGACTGTGCCATCGTCAAGAGCGAATTGGGAGACGATGCGGGACTTCTGGGGGGCGCGGCATTGGCGATGGCCGGGGCAGCGGGCCGATCCGGCCGTTGAAAGCGTTCGTGAGAGATTGTTTACAAATGTTTTTTTGCTGCTATTATGAAACAGCCTTTAGGAACCCATCGCGGCTGTGAGGTTTGATGCAGGGTGAATCCGACTCGAACCCATTGATAAACGGGATAGCGTGTTAGCCAAATAATTTTCTGCCTGCCCCAATAAACGGGATAAGTACGTTAACAAAATTATTTCTGCAACAATACACAGCAATAATTTTAACGTACTAAAAAAGTGCAGGAAATTGTTTGTAACCTACTAAAAGGAGCGGCGTATGAAAAAGTTCTGGTTACTGGTCATGCTGGCGGCAGTCGCAGCCCTGGCTGGCTGCGCCACACCGGCGGCACGATGCACATCTCCCGAGGACAATCCCCGTCACCACTACCTGGGCGGCATGGAGTCGCTGGAGCAGCTCAAGGTGGATCAGGCGATGGCGAAATTCGACCGCGCGGTGTATTGCGAGGAGCAGTTCTCCGCGGCCTGGTCCGGCCGGGCCATAGCCTTCGCCATCAAGGCCCGTACCCAGCAGGACAGCGGCTATAAAGGTGTCGAGGTCGAACGGGCGCTGGAAAGCCTTGAAAAGGGCCGTAAACTGGCAGAGACCGACAACGACCGTTTCGAGAATCTGGTGGCGGCTATCCGGGTGAACAACCTGATAAAGGGCGACAACTGGCTGGCCAAGGCGGAAGATGCCTACCGGGAAGCCATGAACCAGAGGGTTGATGAGCGCCTGCTTGACTACTACCAGGGGAAGGAAGCCGCCACCTACTTCATGGGGCTGGCCTACCTGGATGGGTACGAATTCCGTAAGGCCGAGGACAAGTTCCGTGAGACCCTGGGGGCGCGCAAGGACGGCAAATGGAACGAACCGGCTGACCAGGCCTGGAAGAAGACCGCCAAGATCGTTCGCGCCATGGGCGGCATCACCGTGGGAGACGTGGGCAAGAAGATCGCCGTCAAGGAGAGCGTCAGCCGGGGCGAGCTGGCAGCCCTCCTGATCGACGAGATGAAGCTGGACAAACTCTTTGCCGGGCGTATTCCCGTCAGATCCCAGGTTGACGGGATGCAGGCCGAGTTCACCCCGGCCGATGTCCTTGGCCACCCATTCAAGGATGAAATCCTGACCGTCATGAAGTGGAAGGTGCGCGGTCTGGAGCCCAAGGCCGACGCAACCACCAAAGCCTACCTCTTCAAGCCCGGTGACAAGGTCTTGCGCGGCGAAATGGCCTTCATTCTGGAGGATGTGCTGATAAAGCTGACCGGCGACGAGAAGCTGGCCACCGCATTCTTCGGCCAGGACCGTTCCCCCTTCCCGGATGTCAAGCCCACCTCGCCGTTCTACAATGCCGTGCTCAACATGACCACCCGCGGCATCATGGAAGGTGAACTCTCGGGCGAATTCCGCATTGCCGATCCGGTGGACGGCGCCGAGGCGATCCTTGCCGTGCGCATGCTGCAACAGCGGATCAACATACACTAGCGTTCATTTACCAACAGGAGGGCAATAGCCATGAAGATGAGGATCTTGTTTGCAGCAATCGCACTGATGAACTTATCCAGCCTGGCCTTCGGCGACGAGGTGGATACCCGTTTCCAGAAGGCCCGCAGGTATCTCCATGACAACAATCTGACCATAACGACAACGGTCGAACAGGCCTATACCCAGGATGCGATCCTGATGACGGGTGAAGGGGTGCCCAAGAAAGGTACCGCCGGCGGACAGAAACGTCTGACCGCAATTACCGCAGCCAAGGTCGTTGCCCAACGCCGCCTGGTCGAACTGCTGGAGGGTGTGGCTGTTGTCAGCGAGACCACGGTCAGGGATTCGGAATTGGCCTCTGATGTGATCAAGACCGCCGTAACCGGTTTCATCAGGGGCGCCCAGGTGGTTGTACAGGAGTATAACGATCAGGAGGAAACCGCCCTGGTGATCCTCAAGGTCGGCGTGACCGGGCCCAAGAGCTTTGCCGCCGCCATGTACGAGAAGATCCTGACCGAACCCAAGGTCAAGCAGGAATTGGAGAAACCGGCATACGCGCCTCCGGCGGAGATTCCTGCTCCGGCGGCAACGGGTGCCTATGACGGCCTGATCATCGATGCCACCGCCTACAACTTCCGTCCGGCGTTGATCAACCGTATCTTCAATCCCAAGGGGGAGGTGCTGTACGACCCGGCCAAGATCAGCCAGAAGGTGCTGGTTGAACAGGGGTGCGGCGAGTACACCAACAGTGTGGACAAGGCCAGGGCTGCCCTGGGCAAGCGCGGTGTGAAGAATCCGTTGGTGATCAAGGCCTCCGGCACGGTCAGCCCGTCTGATCTGCGCGTGAGCGACGATACGGCGGTGAAGATATTCTCCGCCAACCAGGCCTCGGGCTTCATGGCCGATGCACGGGTCGCCTTCGTATTGAAGTAGGTAACGGTCCTTTTTCCCCGTTTCCCGGATTTACTGCAAAAGCCCCGCAGGCCGCAAGGCAGGCGGGGCTTTTGTATGCTTGAAAAATGGCTCTGAAGGCGTACAATACACCCGCGGCAACTCAATCGCGGCAGGGAAAGACATCATGGAGACGTTCGATTCTGAAGGCAGCCGGCGCTAATGGGCGGCAACAGTGTCTACACGAATTCGTTTGTTTTTTGGGGGTGGGGAATGAGAATCGTTGTCCTGGGCATTGTGGCGGCACTGGCTCTCCTGTTCGCGGGTGGCACCGTGTATGCCACCGAGGAATACGCCATGCAGACCGGCAAGGAGTGCGCCTTCTGCCATCTGAACCCTTCCGGAGGCGGAGAGTTGACCGCCGCCGGCAAGGCCTTCCAGGCGCAGAAACATCCCCAGCCACCCGCCGCGCCATCTGCGCTGGCCGGCATCCTGCCCCGCTTGCTGCGGCTGCTGGTCGGGTATGCCCACCTGCTGACCGCCATCCTCTGGTTCGGTACGATCCTGTACGTACACCTGGTCCTGAAGCCGGCCTACGCCTCGCAGGGACTGCCACGCGGCGAGGTGCGGGTAGGGCTGGTGTCCATGGCGGTCATGGCGCTGAGCGGCGTCATTCTGATGCACTACCGGGTTACCTCGCTGGATGTGCTGCTGCACACCCGTTTCGGTATCCTGCTGCTGGTCAAGATCGGCCTCTTCCTTATCATGGCCGGTTCGGCACTGGTGGTGGTGCTGGTGATCGGCCCACGGCTGCGGGCCGGAAACGGGACGGGGACGGCAGTTTCCGACCAGACGGGAAAGACCGCCTTTACTCCGGACGAGTTGGCCTTTTTCGACGGTTCCGAAGGGAGGCCGATCTATTTCGGCTACAACGGCAAGGTCTACGACGGCACCCCCAGCCGGCTCTGGAAGGGTGGGATGCATGTCGGCCGCCACCCGGCGGGCCGGGATCTGAGCGAGTTTCTCGGTCAGGCCCCCCACGGCGAAGAAAAGGTCACGGCCCTGCCGTGCGTGGGTACGTTGAACCATGGGGCTGCCGCGCCCCTCCGGCCGCTCCCCGAACGGGTGTTCTTCTTCATGGCCTACATGAACCTGATCACGGTCTTCCTGATCGTGTTCATCGTAGCACTTTGGCGTTGGTGGTGATTGATATGAGGAGTGGGGCTGCAGCTCGGCCGATGGCGCGGCAGGGGCGGGGCAATCCGGGGACACGCGGTTTGGGATATCAGTAGGGGAGGTATGCGATGGACGTGAGGGACGATGAGCTGATCCAGGAGCTGACTACCCGTTTTGCCCAGAGCAGGAAGGCCTTTTCGGACCTGAGCGTGGTGAATAGCAAGCTGGTGGAGATGAACCGCAGGCTTGAACAGTCGGAGGCGCTGAAAAGCAACTTCCTCTCCAACATCCGCAACGAGATCAACAACCCGCTCAACGTCATCATTGGCCTGGCGGCGGAACTGGCCGCCAGCGGCCGGGAGGACGGAGAGGTCGCCAAGATGGCGTCGTTGATTTGCTCCGAGGCCGGCAATTTGGATTTTCAACTGCGGAACATCTTCATGGCCGCCGAGTTGGAGGCGGGCGAGGTCGATCCGCATATCGCCCATGTGGACGTGGCAGCCGTGCTGAAGGACGTGGTGGAGGTGCTCCGTTACAGTGCTTCCAGGAAATCGGTGGGCATTGAATTGAAACTGCAGCGCGGGTCTGAACCGCTCCTGTTTGCGACCGACGCGGAGAAGCTGCAGGTCATCGTTTCCAATCTCCTGGCCAATGCGGTCGAGTTCAGCCCCCCGGGAGACGTGGTTCACGTTTCCCTGGCGCTCGATGTGGAGGGACGGCTGGTGGTGGCCGTGCGCGACCGTGGCAGGGGAATCGCGGAAGAAGATCACAAGCGTATCTTCGATCGTTTTGTTCAACTGGAGAGCGGCACAACCCGTTCCCATCCCGGACATGGGCTGGGGCTCAGCATCGCCAGGGCCCTGGCCGATCTTCTGCAAGGGACGATTGCGTTGGAAAGCGCCCCGGGTGAAGGCGCCCTGTTCACCGTCGTGATTCCGCACAATTCTTTCGCCGATGGCGAAAATGTCTTTACCGAGGGGGGCAGCCTGTTCCTCTTTGATGAAATGAGTGAGAAATAGGCGATCGTGGGTAGCGACGAGACGACATTGAAGCATTTCCTGTTCCCCGGCACCTTGTTCGCCGCACCCGAGGATCATAGGATCAGCACGGTTCTGGGCTCGTGCGTGGCGGTCTGCCTGTGGGATTCGGTGGCTCGCATGGGCGGAATAAATCATTATATGCTGCCGCTGTGGAACGGAGAAGGCCTGGCGACCCCCAAATACGGCAATATCGCCATCAAAAAGCTGCTTGCACGGGTGCTTGCCATGGGATGCAGGCAGGAAAACCTGGTTGCCAAGGTTTTTGGCGGCGCCAATGTCATGGGAACCGGGAACGAGGTGTTCATGATCGGTGACCGCAACGTCATACTTGCCTACCAGATGCTGGAGGAATATGGCATACCGGTTGCCGCCAGCGATGTGGGCGGCCGGGTGGGAAGGAAGATTGTCATGCACACGGCGACCGGGATCGTGCTGGTGGGGAAGGGGAGGCGGCTTGCGGCCGGCGCTCACGCCCCTTTCCTCCCGCCCTGCCGATAGCCTGGAACCGCTGTGGTAAGTCCGGCCGGGAACAGGCGTGGGAACTCCTGGGCAGCCGGAATCGCGCATTGACTTTATGCTGCAATCTCTTTAACATTGATTGCTATGTGAAACTATCCAGTCCGTGCTCGGTTATACGGAACAAGGTCCTACTCCATGCAGAAAATTCCTTTGATGCGCGCCACGGCCGGAATGGTGCTCGCGCGGGACGTCTTTCGCAACGACAGCCCCGTTGGTATGCCGGTCTGCGGCAGACACACCGTTCTGAGCGATACGCTCATTGCCCGCCTCGGAAACCTGAACGTAACAACGGTCTATGTGGAGGGGCATCCTGTCTGGGAAGACGGCGACCGTTCGCTCGAGGAAATGCTGGTTGAACTCGACCGGCGTTTTGAAAAGGTTCGCAATGACCCCTTGACGCTCAAAGTGTACGAGATGTTCGTGGATCACCTGAAAAGATCGATGGGAGACAGTGGTGGACAACAAGCGGAGTGAGCTGAAAAAGATCATCATGGACACCAAGACGCTTCCCACGCTGCCCGGTGTCGTCAATAAACTCAACTCCCTGACGGAGAACGACAAGGCCTCGGTACAGGAGATGGCCAGGATCGTCTCCTCGGACCAGGTGCTGTCGGCCCGTATCCTCAGGCTGGTCAACTCCCCCTCATACGGTTTCTACCGGGTCTCCACCATTTCCAATGCCATGATCCTGCTCGGCATCGACGTGGTAAAGTGTCTCGCCCTCAGCACCTCCATCTTCGAGATCATGGAAAAAAACAGTCTCGGCCTGTGGGAGCATTCACTGGGGGTTGGCGTGGCGGCAAACCTGATAGCCCGCAAGCTCAGCCTGCCGGAATGCGAGGAGATATCCACCGCCGCCCTGCTCCACGATATCGGCAAGGTGATCATCAGCCTCAAGTGCTCCGAGGCCGAACAACTCATCCGAGGCGCCATCCAAGATCATGGGATGTACATGAGGGATGCCGAACGGGAGATCATCGATACCGATCATGCCGAGGTCGGCGGCTGGCTGGCAAAGAGCTGGTTTCTGCCCGACAAGTTGAGTGAGCCGATCACCTTTCACCACGATGTGGCCCAATCAGGCAACCACCGCATCAAGACCGCCGTGGTGCACATCGCAGATGCGCTGATCAAGGCCAGCGGCTTCGGGGACAGCGGAGACTGCTATGTCCCGCAGATTCAACAGATCGCCTGGGATGTGCTCAAGTTCGACGAGCGCCTGATGGCTGAAATCATCGATGAACTGGAGGACAAACTGGTTGAGGTGAAAAATTTCAGCCTTGAGTTGCAAGGCAGCGATATCTCAGTCGATTAGTACTTCATGCCCATCATCGGCAGGTGATGCCAGGGCGTGGGCTCATGTGACGGCACCAACCGCAAGGGGAACGGAAACGTATCCCCTTTTGTCACTCCTAAAAACGGCTGTTTCCGCACAAAGCCACGAAAATCACGAAGTAATACGTCCCCATGTGTTCTTGCGAACGCCATTTGGGCGAATGTTTTAACCGGATAACACACTGACTCCTTTGTGTTCACGGTGCCTTCGTGTGACTTAACCGCTTTTCCCAGGATAAAAAAAGGCGTCCACCGTGTGGGTGGACGCCTTTGTGGCGATGGAGGGCAAAGTCTTCTGCGTCTTATGACGGCTTATGGCACTTGGCGCAATTCCCCTGCGGCGGGAATGCCTCATTGCCGTTATGGCAGGCGCCGCAGGACTTGCCCTTGGCCATGTCGGCCATGGTAGCCGTGCCCATCAGGGCCTTGTAGGGGAATATCTTGGTGTGGCAGTCGGCGCACTTGTAGGCCTGCAGATGGAACTCGTGGCTGAAGTAACCCGTGATGGTCCCGGTCTTAGACCTGAAGACGATCTTACCAGGTTTCATACCTTTATGGCACTTGCTGCAGTCGCCGCTGGAGGCGAAGGCATCCTTGCCGTTGTGGCAGGTGCCGCAGGATTTGCCCTTGGCCATGTCGTCCATGGTTGCCTTTCCGGCCACTGCCTTGAAGGGAAATACCTTCGTGTGGCAGTCCTTGCACGAGTATGCCTGGGTGTGGAACGAGTGACTGAAGACGGCCGGTGTCACCCCTTTGAGATTGAAGGTGATGTCCTTGGGAGCAAGCCCCCTGTGACAGCGGTTGCAGTTGGCGGTCACCGTGAAGGCTTTCTTGCCGTTGTGACAGGCGCCGCAGGTCCGGCCCTTCTCCATCTCGGCCATGGTTACCGCCTTTTGCTTTCCGGGGATGACCTTGCCGTTGTGGCAACTCCTGCATGCCCCGTTGGTCTTGGCAATGTGGATGGCGTGACTGAACACCGCTTCGCCCAGCCCCTTGATGCGGTAGGTCACCTCGCGGGGGTTGCCCTTGTGACACTTGACGCAGTCTTTGTCCTTGGCGACACTGAAGGCTTTAACGCCGCTGTGGCAGGCGCCGCAGGATTTGGTCTTCTCCATCTCGGCCATGGTAAAGTGCCGGCGGTTGCGCAGGTTGAAGATGGCATCGTGACACACCTTGCATTTGTTGTCGTATTTGTTCAAGTGGAATTCGTGGCTAAAGACCACCGGGTCTGCGTGCTTGAAGGTGAAGTAGATGTCCTTGGTTTCCGCGGCACTGGCGACGATCGCAAAAAACAGCACGGGCGCCACCGTAAGCAGGATGATCCTTTTCAGCATATTGCCACTCCTCTGTACGGGTAGTATACCAATTTCAAGCGCACTACTATACAGACAGAGGCGCCGATCGTCAATCGTTTATTGTTTACGCTGGCAAGGGGCATGGTTTAAGGTTTTGCGGTTGATACGCCCCCCGACCTGTGGTATATACGGGCACACTTTTCTTGTCAGGTGGACCACCATGCTCGCTCTCGACCGTCTTATCGAACAGGCCCTGCTGGAAGATATCCATACCGGCGACATCACCACCCAGGCGGTCGTGCCGGAAAGGCGCACCGCCGTGGCCCGCCTCATTGCCAAGGAGGATATGGTGATTGCCGGTCTGTTCGTGGCCGAACGGGTCTTTCGCCGGCTTGATCCCGCCGTGGCCTTTTCCGCAAGCCAACCGGAAGGGGCGCGGGCTAGCCGTGGAGACCTGCTTGCCGCCGTGCAGGGCAGCGCCGCCGACCTGCTGATGGGCGAACGGGTGGCCCTCAATCTGCTCCAGCGGCTCTCCGGCGTCGCCACCCTGACCTCGCGTTATGTCGAGGCAGTGAAGGGGACCAAGGCCCGTATCGTGGACACCCGCAAGACCACCCCGGGGCTGAGGGAACTGGAAAAATACGCCGTACGGGTGGGTGGCGGCATCAATCACCGCACCGGCCTTTACGACGGCATCCTCATCAAGGAAAACCATATCACCGCAGCCGGCGGCATCGGCGAGGCGATCGGCAGGGCCCGGGCCTACATCCCCCATACCCTCAGGATCGAGGTCGAGACCGAAACCCTGGGGCAGGTGGATGAGGCATTGGCCGCCGGGGCCGACATCATCATGCTGGACAACATGGGACTGGACGACATGCGTACCGCAGTCAACCTTATTGCCGGCAGGGCGCTGGTGGAGGCGTCGGGCGGGGTCAACCTGGAGACCGTGCGCTCCATCGCCGAAACCGGGGTGGACATCATCTCGGTCGGGGCCTTGACCCACTCGGCCCGGGCCATGGATATCTCCATGTTGCTGGACTAGGGCGATGCACCAGAAGGCCGGCACCATTCTGCGACTTTTCCGTGAGCAGGGGGGCTTCGTTTCCGGGGGCCAGCTCAGCCGCGACCTGAAGGTTTCCCGCACCGCGGTCTGGAAGCATATCTCGGCGCTCAGGGAGGGGGGGTATGTGATCGAGGCGGTCCCCTCCAGGGGGTACCGGCTGGTTTCCACGCCCGATAACCTGGACAGCGATGAGATCGCGGCCCGCTTGGGCGCGGCGCTCGTGGGCAGGCGGCTTGTCTGTTTGAAAGAAACCGGCTCGACCAACAGCGATGCCTTCCGGCTCGCCGAGGAGGGGGCCCCTGAAGGGACGGTGGTCGTGGCCGAGGCCCAGACCGGCGGCAAGGGGCGGCGAGGACGAGCCTGGTCGTCGCCGGCGGGGGTGAACCTTTACTGTTCGGTTATTCTGCGCCCCGGCGTGATGCCCCACGAAGCGCCGCAACTGACCTTCCTTTCCGCCGTGGCGGTGGCCCGGACCATCGAGCGCGTCACCGGCCTCTTGCCCGAAATCAAGTGGCCCAACGACGTGCTCATGGGCGGCAGGAAGGTGGCAGGCCTTTTGAATGAGATGAGCGCCGAGACCGATGCCATCAACTTCGTTATCCTCGGACTGGGGGTGAACCTGAACATGACCCTGGCGCAGTTTCCCCACGACCTGCGCCACCCTGCCACGTCGCTTTTCCTGGAAAGCGGGCAGCGGGTTGACCGGACGGGTTTTGCCGCGACCATGCTGAACGAACTGGACCGGCTCTACGCCGATTTTATCGCCCATGGATTCGGACCGGTGCGGGAGGAGTGGCAGTCACGCTGCAACGCACGTGGCCGGGAGGTGGTCGTCAGCGATGCCGGCTCGGAGGTCGTGCGGGGCATGTTCAAGGGCATCGACGGCGACGGCGCCCTGCTGGTGCGCCTGTCGGACGGAAGGATTGAACGGATCCTCAGCGGGGATGTAAAGGTACTCTGAAATGCTCCTGGTAATAGACGTCGGCAACAGCAATATCGTCCTGGGGATCTACGAGGGGGCGCAGCGTGTGCGCAACTGGCGCCTCTCCACCGACAAGTCGCGCACCTCCGACGAGTACGCGGTGCTGCTCCACAGCCTGTTCAGCCAGGCCGGCCTCGGGTTTGCGTCCATCAGTGCGGCCATCATCTCTTCCGTGGTTCCGCCGCTCACTGGCGTGATGGAGGCCATCTCCCACGATTTCTTCCGCCTTACCCCCTTTGTGGTCGGCCCGGGCATCAAGACCGGCATGCCGATCCAGTACGACAACCCCCGCGAGGTGGGAGCGGACCGCATCGTCAATGCGGTCGCGGGGTACGAGAAGCACCGCTCGGCCCTGGTTATCGTCGATTTCGGCACAGCCACCACCTTCGACTACGTCAACCAGAAGGGTGAATACTGCGGCGGCGCCATCGCGCCCGGCCTTGCCATCTCTTTGGAGGCGCTCTTCCAGAGGGCCAGCAAGCTGCCGCGGGTGGATATCGCCAAACCGCCCCACATCATTGCCAAGAACACGGTCAATTCCATGCAGGCCGGTGTCTTCTACGGCTACGTCGGCCTGGTGGACGGAATCGTCAGCCGCATCAAGGCAGAGAGCCATGATACCCCCAGGGTCATCGCCACCGGCGGCCTGGCCAACCTGATCGCCCCGGAGTCCGCGACCATCGAAGAGGTGGATGATTTCCTCACCCTGGACGGGCTGAGGATACTCTACGAACGGAACAGATAGCTGGCTGTTTCTTATACCCACTCTAAGGAGGAGATCAGATGGGACAGTTTGAGACGAGCAAGATCCGTAACCTGGGCATCATCGCACATGGCGGCGCCGGCAAAACCTCGCTGGCCGAGGCGATCCTCTTCAACACCGGGATGATCGACCGCCTGGGGCGTGTGGACGACGGCACCTCCACCATGGATTTCGAGCCAGAAGAGATCAAACGCAAGATATCCATCACCTCGGCCCTGGATCACTGCGAGTGGAACGGCCATTCAATCCACATCGTCGATACCCCGGGTTACGGCAATTTCATCGCCGACACCCGCGCCTGCATGCGCACCCTGGACTGCGCCGTGGTCATCCTCTCCGCCATTTCGGGAGTCAAGGCCCAGACCGAGGAGATCTGGAGTTGGGCCAACGAGTTCGAGATCCCCCGTATCGCCTTTGTCAACAAGCTGGACCGGGAGCGGGCCAGCTTCCTGCGCGCCATCGACGACATGGAAAAGGCCCTGGGCGCCCGCGGCATTGCCATCCAGATGCCGATCGGTGCGGAGGACAAGTTTCAGGGGGTTATCGACCTGATCCATATGAAGGCCTGCTTCTATCCCAAGGACGGCTCGGGCACCTGCACCGAGGGTGATATCCCGGCCGATTGCCTTGCCGAGGCCACCCGATTGCGCGAACACATGGTGGAGACCGTGGCCGAGGCCTACGACGCCCTGACGGAGAAATACCTGGAGACGGGTGAGTTGACCGAGGAGGAGATCATCGACGGCCTGCGGGTCGGAACCATGCGCAACACCTTTACCGCCGTGCTGTGCGGGTCGGCCACCGCCAACATCGGCGTCAGGCAGCTCTTGGATGCCATCTGCGCCTACCTGCCGTCCCCCCTGGACCGCACCAAGGCGGTCGGGACACACCCCAAGAACGGTGACATCATCGAACGCGCCCCCGACGAGAAAGAACCGTTCTCGGCCCTGGTCTTCAAGACCACCTCAGACCCCTATACCGGCAAGATCACCATCTTCCGGGTCTACTCCGGCGTGCTCAACTCCGACTCCACCATATTCAATTCCACCAAGGGAGTGGAGGAGCGCATCGGCCAGATCTACGAACTGGAAGGAAAGAAGCAGCATCCCATCAAACAGGCCGTGGCCGGGGATATCGTGGCCGTGGCCAAGCTCAAGGAGACCATCACCGGCGACACCCTCTGCGATCCGGCAAACCCCATTGTGTTCGAGCCGGCCAAGCAGCTCCTGCCGGTGATCTCCTATGCCATCGAACCCAAGACCAAGGCAGACGAGGACAAGATCCACAATGCACTGCACCGCATGATCGAGGAGGAACCTACCCTGGAGTCGCACCGGGATCCGCAGACCAAGGAATTCATCATCTCCGGCATGGGGCAGGTGCACCTGGAGGTGATCGTGGAGAAGATGAAGCGCAAGTTCGGCGTGGAGGTGATCCTCAAGACCCCCAAGGTGCCCTATCTGGAAACCATCCGCGGCACCGCCAAGGTGCAGGGAAAATACAAGAAACAGTCCGGCGGGCGAGGTCAGTACGGCGACTGCTGGATCGAAATGGCCCCCACCGGCCGTGGGGAAGGGTATCTGTTCGAGGACAAGATCGTGGGCGGAGTGATCCCGCGCCAGTATATCCCGGCTGTGGACAAGGGGATCCAGGAGGCGGCCGTGGAGGGGTTCCTGGCCGGCTTTCCAGTGGTGGATTTCAAGGTAGCGCTCTACGACGGCTCCTTCCATACGGTCGATTCCTCGGAGATGGCCTTCAAGGTGGCCGGTTCCATGGCCTTCAAGAAGGCCATGGAGTTGTGCAAACCGGTGCTTCTGGAGCCGATCGTGAACATGAAGGTTACCGTGCCGGACGAAAACATGGGTGATGTGATCGGCGACCTGAACTCCCGCCGCGGCAAGGTGGTGGGGGTGGAACCCAAGGCCAACTCCCAGATCATCCGCGCCGTGGTGCCCATGTCAGAGGTGCTGGCCTACTCAAACGACCTCAAATCCATGACCAGTGACCGGGGCCTGTTCAGCATGGAATTCTCCCATTACGAGGAGCTGCCGACCCATCTTTCCCAGAAGGTGATCGTCGAGGCGGGCGCAAAAAAGAATAACGGCAACAATGGCTAAGGCTGACTGAAGGTAGAAGGCTGAAGGATTTAAGCCTTCAGTCTTCTACCTTTGGTTTTACCTGACACGGAGGTTTGAGATGGATTTCAAGTTCAACAAAGATACGGGAGGCAGTCCGAAACAGGCTGCCGGCAGCGAGAAAGGGCGACAGAACATCCTTTTGGTTGTATTGCTCGTGCTGGTCGGCGGGTTTGGGTATATCTACTTCTTTACCGGCCTGATCAGGCCCATGGAGGAACAGAAACCCGCCGAGGCGCCACCTCCGCAGGTGGTGAAGAAGCCGCTGCCATCCCGTGAGGGTGAGGCGGCCAAGAGCGCTGCACCGGCAGCCCCCGAAGTGAAGAAAGAAGTGGTGGCCCCGGAGCCAACCAAGACAGTCCAGGCGGTACCGGCGGTACCGGCGCCGCCGGTTGCCAAGGCAGTGCCCAGGCCCAAGGAAGAGCCCCCAAAACCCGCGCCGCTAAAACCGGTGGAAAAAAAGGCGCTGCCAGCCACGCCTGGAAAACAGCCGCAGAAGCAGGTCGTGGCCAAGGCCGAGGAAAAGAGACCTGCCCCTGCCGAGAAAAAGCAGCCGGCCATGGCTCAGAAAAAGACGCCTCCCGCTGCTCCGGCTGAAAAGAAGGTGGTCGCGGCGAAAAAGCCTGCGGCAAAAGCGGAGAAAAAACCGGTGTCGGAACCAGGCCAGACTTCAGGCGGCCGTTGGACGGTGGCGGTGGGCAACTACCTGCTGGAGGATGCCTTGGCCGCCGACATGGTGCGGGTCAGAAAGGCTGGCCTCGAAGCGGCTGTCCAGTCGGGCGCGAAGAGGAAAGCGCCCATGAACCGCCTTTTGCTGGCCGAGTATGATGACCGTGTCGTCGCCAGGGCCGAGCTGGATAAACTGAAACGCTATACGTCCGATGCGTTCATCATTGAACGCGGCGGTAAATTTGCCGTCTACGCCGGCTCTTATCTGCTGGATAGCCGGGCGACGTCGGAGAAGGAACGCCTGGCTGCCGCCGGTTTCACCCTGACCCTGAAGCGGACGGATGTGGCCATTCCTTCCAAGCTCCTGACGGCTGGTACGTTCAGTGACAAGAAGTCGGCCGAGGCGGTACTGAAGAAGCTGAAGGACTCCGGGCTCAAGCCGTCCCTGATCCGCCAGTAGGCGCGTATGGCTGAAAAGGTCAGGTTGAAGATACCCCCGGCAATCGCGGCGTTTGTCCGGCCGGGGGGCACTGCCGACGAGAAGCTGAGGGGTCTCGGGACGGCATCGGGGTTGGCGTCCGAAGATCGGGTGCTGCTCATCTTCTGCCTGATGCAGGATGGCGACAATCTGGTCAAGGCAGCGGCCGGCGCTGCTTTTGAAGCGTTGCCGCCGGAAGCGCTGGTGGAGTTCATCCGCTGCCGTCCCGAGACTCACCCCGCCATCCTGGATGTGATCGCGCGGGTTCATCATTCCAGTCCCGCAGTGGCCGGTGCGTTGCTGAACAGCGGGTTGCTTTCTCCCCAGGCGCGGGTATTCCTCCAGAGGTTCACGATGGGGAGCAAAGGGCTTCCGCGGGAGTACCCTCCGGCAGAGGGTGGCGGAGGCGGTGATGATGTGGAACCGGGCGAAGGGCCCGACGGTGAGGATGAAGAGCCGGCGGAGGATGCCGGCGCAGAGGAATCCGGGGAAGTGGACGAGGAGGGGGAGGAGTTCCTCAGCAAGTACAAGCTGTCCCAGGCAATGGGCATTGCCGATAAGATCAAGATGGCGCTGACCGGCGACAAGGAGTGGCGTTCGCTGCTCGTCAAGGATGCCAATAAGCTGGTTTCCGGCAGCGTCATCAAGAATCCCCGCATCACCGAGGCGGAGATACTGTCCGTGGTGAAGTCCGGGGTGCAGAACGACGATATCATGCGCTTGATCTGCGCCAACAAGGAGTGGACCAAGAATATCAAGATCCGCAAGGCGTTGGTGGAGAATCCCCGAACGCCGATACCCAATGCCTTGCGCTATCTCTCGACCCTGAGTGAGAAGGATATCGCGGCCTATGCCAAGAGCAAGAACATCTCGTCGGTGGTTTCCACCCAGGCCAGGCGGCTGCTGCTGAACAAGAAAAGAAGCTGATAGTAGGAGCTACGATGGCAATCATAAATCATGCGAAGCGGGAGATAAACGCGAAGATCGTCTACTTCGGCCATGAAGGGGCCGGGAAGGGGACCTCGTTGCGTTATGTATACGCCAGGATCAAGCCATCGTTGCGCGGCGAGTTGAAGGTGTTGCCCACTGCCGGTTCCGCGCTGCTCTTCTTCGACTTCACCCCCTTTGAACAGCCGCTTTTCAGCGGCTACCGCATCCGTTTTCAGATCTATACGCTCCACGGAAACGTTGCCAACCAGGCCGCCTGGAAGATGCTGCTCAAGGGGACCGACGGCCTGGTGCTCGTGGCGGACGCGTCCCGGGAATATTTGTCTGTTGTGCGGCACAGTGTGCAGCAACTGCGGGGGGTAGTGAATTCCTACGGCAGGGGACTGGATGAGATCCCGCTGGTGCTCCAACTCAACAAGGCCGATCGCGCCGGCCGGGTGGTGTCGTCTGAGACGGCTTCGCTGCTGGGGCTCGCGGAATGCGACGTCCACCTGACCACGGCGACGAGCGGTGATGGGGTTCTGGAGACGCTCACATCGCTTTCCCGCAAGATCATGGCCCGTATCGGTGATCATGCCGAACTGCCGAGAATTGAGCAGGAACCGGATGTGGACCATAGCGGGGAGGGCGACGGCGTTCGGCCCGTAATGGAGGCCGGTGTGCCGGAACAGGCGGCAATGGGCCCCGCCGCCTGTGTTCCGGATGAAGCTTCCTGCGACGGCGAACAAGCGGTAGATGCCGGCTTGAGGGTCAAGCTGGACGGGGATGGGGTCAGTATGCAGGGAACTACGGTGCGGATTCCGTTGGAGATTGCACAGCCGGACGGGGTGCGGCGGTTGATGGTGACCGTCACGGTTGGGCCGGGCTAGGAGTTGCTCCATGACGCCCCTTGATTTCAACATGGTGATGGCTGGCCGCCTGTTCCTGGCTTCGCTGCTTGGAGCGCTGATCGGCCTGGAACGTGAAATCCACGGCCGCACGGCCGGTTTTCGGACGCATCTTTTGGTCTCGGTCGGCTCGGCCCTGTTCGTGATCGTTTCCATCGACTTCTACCGCATATTTGGCAATATGAGCGATACGTTGGCGGTCCGTGTCGATCCGGGCCGGGTGGCGGCCCAGGTGGTGGTCGGCATCGGCTTCCTGGGGGCCGGCGCCATCATCCGCGAAAAAGCATCGGTGCGGGGACTGACGACAGCGGCCTGTCTCTGGATAGCGGCGGCGATCGGGGTTGCCTGCGGAGTCGGCCTGTTCGGACCGTCAATATTGGTTACCGCCATAAGCCTGGTCAGCCTGATCGCCCTGAAGAAGATCGAGGGGATACTGGCCCGTGACAGTTACGCCTTGCTGACGGTGGAAAGCGACGATGTGGCGGGGCAGTTAGGGCGCATCTCCGAGGCAATCGAGGCATGCGGCTTCCAGATGACGCCGGCTGGCATGGAGCGGCGCCCTGACGGTAGGCTGGTCTTTGATCTGCAGATAAAGATGCACGCCCGGCATATTTCCTATGAGGCAATTGACCGCATATCGGCGATAGACGGTGTACGCGGGGTCAATTTCAGGCGGATGGCGGCCGCTTGAGCCGGGCCGGCCAGGGGATCACGAACGGGACCTCCCCCTGGTAGCGCCGGTACTCGTCGCCGAACAGTGCCGTGAGCCGCCGTTCCTCGATCAACGCACCGCATAGGAAATAGATCGTGGAGAGGATGGTCAGCAGAAGCCATTGGGCGGTCATGACCGGGTTGAGCATGAGGAAGAGGAACGAGAAGAGATAGAGCGGGTGGCGCACAACGGCGTACCAGCCGCCGGTCACCAGGCCCGGGATAGACGCTGCCCCGGCACCGCTCCGCTTGAGACCGAGGAAGTCGGCCATACCGGTCCGGCGCACACAACTGATCAGGATGCCCAGGATGATGATCTGAAGCAGGTACATGACCAGACTCAGGACACCCGGCACAAAATACAGCACCGCTGAATTCCGATAGGCACCCATGACCCAGGCGAACATGACGACGGACGCCAGATTGTAGATCAGCCGGTAGGAACGGGGCTCCCGGGCGGGCCAGCCCGTGAGGGCACGCTTTACCCTTTGGCTGGCAAACAGGGAATGGGCGCAGGCAAAGAGGCAGAAACGGAGTATGAAGACGGCGTAGTCGGGCAGGGCATGCTCCTTTGAAGGGGGTATGGTCAAGAAGGTAGCATTACCTTCTTGTTTACACAACCGCAACGTGTTATATAGCGCGGGGATTGTTTACAACGCTGGGAGGTTTTTCGATGGCGGTTATCACGATTTCACGGGAAATGGGCACCGGGGCATATCAGATAGCGGCGGAGGTTGCCAAAAAACTGAAGTATACGCTGGTCGACGGCGCGTGCATCAACTCCAGTGCACCCAAGTACGGGCTTTCCCCGGACTTGCTCCAGATGGTTGATGAAAAACCGCCGTCATACATCACGGCCGAGGACCGCAAGCGAGCCGCCGCGTTGAATACGGTCGAACTGATCCTGCTCGATTTCGCCCGCAAGGGAAACGTGATCCTCTACGGCCGTGGCGGCCAGGATTTGGTGAAGGAATGCGGCAACGTTCTCAGGCTCCGTTTCATCGCCGATTTCGAGGAGCGTGTGGAGCGCTTTGCCGAGCGCGAGTGGATTGATCCCGACCTGGCCCGCTCCATGATCCGCCGCAGCGATCACCAGAGGGGCGGGTTCATCCACTTCTATTTCGACCGTGATTGGGATGATCCGCTGGGATACGACCTGACCTTCAACACCTCGCGGCTGTCGCCCGCCTCGATTGTCGATATTATCGTGGCCGCCGCCAAGGAGCCGGCCCTCAAGGATGCGGAGAAGGGCGCGGCCGAGATCATTGACAATATTATACTTGTGAAGCGGATCGAAACAGCCCTGCTGAACTCGCCCGACCTGGATTACCGCCCCTTCAAGATTGACGTTGAAAAGGGAAGGGTACTCCTGAGCGGCTACCTCGCCTCGGAGGAAGAAAAAAAAGGCGCCATCAGGATCGTGGAAGCGGTCAAGGGGGTCAAGTCTGTCAGGGAGGACATCCAGGTAGTGAACTACAAGGCCTACAAGGATAAAAGCTGATCCTGTCGTTCCGCTAGCCGTTTTTTCAAGGGGGCGAGGAGAGAGGCTGAGAAGCGCATGCCACCCCGCCCCTTTCCCATTTCGAGCCCCTCTTCGATACCGTGGAAATCGGACCCACCGGTAACCAAAAGCC
This sequence comes from Geobacter sp., assembly GCA_027346925.1. GTDB lineage: Bacteria > Desulfobacterota > Desulfuromonadia > Geobacterales > Pseudopelobacteraceae > JACPFJ01. The sequence continues at coordinate 4,250 of DAIERH010000003.1, read as the reverse complement.
CCAATTCCCCCGCCAGGCGGCGCAGGAACTCCATTTCATCCGGCTGAGCCAGGTTGTTGAATGCTTCGACACCATCCAGCCCCAAGTCCGCCAGTTCCCTGATGGCTTGACGCAGTTCCTGGCGGTCGGTGCTGATGGTGGTCGGATGGGCCAGCACGGCTGCGCCTCCCACCCGCCTGATCCCTGCTATGGCGTCATCGATGGGCCAGTATGCCTTGGGCACATTGCAGGGGACCAGGTAACGCTGGAAGGCATCCTCGACCGACTTGACGTATCCCCTGTCGATGAGGGCGCGGGCGATGTGGGGGCGCCCTATGGCATCCCTGGCGTAGGCGAGCACTTGGGAAAGCTCCAACCCGCTCCGTCCCTCATGGGTGAGCCGTTCGTTCACCCGCTCGAGGATCTCCACGTTGCGCCGCTCCCGTCGTTGGCGGAACCCGTTCAGTCGTTCAAGAAAACCGCTGTCGGCGTAGTCAATGCCGTACCCCAGCAGATGGATGTCCTGCCATGCTCCGAACTGCACGGAAAGCTCCACCGCCGGGATCACCTTGATGCCGCCTATCTCCCCCGCCGTGACGGCTTCGGAGATACCCGTCACCGAGTCGTGGTCGGCGATGGCTATGGCCGTCAGTCCCGCTTTCCCGGCCCGCTCCACCAGCTCCGCGGGCGAAAAGGCGCCGTCCGAGCAGGTGGAGTGCAGGTGCAGGTCTATGTATTGTCTCGTGTCACTGCTCATGCGATTCATAGTAGCCTCGCTTTGCCCAAAAGTAAAACCGGTATTGCATGCCTCACCCGGTTCGGGTACTATTTGTCCCGTGAAACCCGACGATATCCATACCGCCATCGCCATCCTGCGGGAAGAGTACCCGAAATGGCGCAAGCCCGCTGTGACGGTCGTTGCCGAAGCGGATCGCAGTCCGTTCAAGGTACTGATATCCTGCATCATCTCGTTGCGCACCAAGGATGAGGTGACAGCTGCGGCCTCGGCCCGGCTCTTCGGGCGCGCCGCCACCGCCCGGGAAATGCAAAGCCTGGCCGTGGAAGAGATCGCCGGTTTGATCTATCCGGCCGGTTTCTACCGTACCAAGGCTGAACAGATCCGGGCGATCGCACAGCGGCTCATGTCCGAGTACGGCGGGGCGGTGCCGGACGAGTTGGATGAACTCCTGGCCTTCAAGGGTGTGGGGCGTAAGACCGCCAACCTGGTGCTGACCCTGGGGTTCGGCAAACCGGGTATCTGCGTCGATACCCATGTTCATCGCATCTGCAACCGCTGGGGGTATGTGGCCACCAGGTCGCCGGAAGCCACCGAGATGGCCCTGCGGGCGATATTGCCGCAAGAGTACTGGATCGAGATCAACGACCTGTTGGTGGCATTTGGCCAAAACCATTGTCATCCTGTCTCACCGCGCTGCTCAACCTGCCGTCTGGCTGCGCTCTGTCCGCGTATCGGTGTGCATGTATCCCGCTGAGGTGAATCTTTCGAATCCACTATGCGGGGATGTTGTTATATATTGAAACCGTTATCAAATTTGGGAGTTGCAAGCCGCTTGTTTTTGTGTAAGATTACAAAACATTATTTGAAAAAATGATCTTTATTTCAGGAGGCATACTCATGCTGAGAAAAATCGGATTTATCGGACTTGGCACCGTTGGCAGGCATATGGCCGCCAACTTGACCAAGGGCAGCTATGAAGTGACCGTTTTTGACAGCAGCCAGGAAGCGGTTGCAGACTTGGTTGCGTTGGGCGCAAAGGGGGCGGCATCCGCCGCCGATGCCGCCAAGGGGCGCGACCTGGTGATCGCCATTGTCCCCGAAGGGGATGAACTGGGCGGGTTGTTCTTCGGAGAAAACGGTATTCTGGCCGGCATCGACGCCGGCACCATCCTGGCCGACATGGGCTCCCACTCCCTGGAAACCACGATGAAGATGTTTGACGAATCGACCAGGAAAAAGGTCCTCTATCTGGACGCGCCGGTCTGGGGCAGCAAGGACCATGCAGCCAACGGCCTGTTGACCGTCATCACCGGCGGGGACTCCTCGCTGGTGGGTAAATGCCGGGAAGCTTTCTCCTATTTCGGCCTGAACATCATCCATGTAGGCCAGGTGGGAGACGCTACCAAGATGAAGTTCATCGTCAACTTGGTGCAGGCCGAACTGGTTCAGGTGCTGGCCGAGGGCCTGGTCTTCGGCGAAAAAATGGGTTTCAACGCCGACAAGATACTGGAAGTGCTCGACACCCGTGGGGTTGCCTCCCCCCTGTTCCACCTCAAGGGCCGGGCCATGGCCAGGGATGACTTCTCCCGCAGTCTGGCGCTTAAGTACGTCAACGAGCAGATGCATGTGGTCATGAACGCCGCCCGTCTGGTCGGTTTGACCCTCCCTGCCGCCGAGGCCGCAAGCAAGGTGTATGAAGCGGGCGTGGCGGCTGGCTGGGGCGAGGAAGACTTCTCGGCGGTTATCAAGGTGCTGCGCAAGTAGTCTTGAGGAACGCCGGCTGTATGGTACAGTTTAAGGCGCCTGCATGCCGGGCGCCTTTTCTTGTTCAAGGGGGGGATTCATGAACACGGCATTTCGTCCCCGTCAGGTCTATCTGGCGGCTTCCTGGATGGCACCCGTAGGACGCTATAACGGTAAGGACAAGGACAGCCTCTCCTTTCTGGAGATGGCTGAACGCTGTGGGGAGGTCTTCGGCGGCAGCCCGGTCAGGCGGCGCGATATCGAGGCGGTGGTGGTGGGGAGCCAGAATCCGGCCGCCTTTTCCGGCGTGGACAATACTGCGGCCAAGATCGCCGGAATCCTCGGTATTTCCGGCGCAAAATCGGTGCTGATCGACACGGCCTCCTCCTCCGGCGCCTCGGCCTTCGAAAACGCCTATCTGGAGGTGGCTTCTGGGCGCCATGACCATGTCCTGGCCATCGGTATCCAGAAGATGAGCGATGCCTCCACCCTGGAGGCGACCCGTATCATCGCCGGAGTGATCGACCGCGACGAAGCCGAGTTCGGTCTGACCATGCCGGCCTGCGGGGCCTTGGTGGCGCGTGCCCTCAAGGAAAGGCTGGGGCTCTCCTATGAGGAGTGGACCGCCTATTCAGCCATGTTGACCAGCCGCAGCCATCGTTTTGCCGCACTGAACCGGGACGCCCACCTGGATTTCCCCATCGAGGTGGAGGAATACTACCGCCAGATCGCCAGTGGCGCCAACTACCGCTACTGGTATCCCCTGCGTTACCACGATTACTGTCCCATGTCCGACGGCATGGCGGCGGTCATCCTGACCTCGAAGCCGCAGGAGGTGCTGGTGAGCGGTGTGGGGAGCGCCACCGATATCCCAACCATAGCCGATCGCAACTATTTTCATTCCTTCCCGGCTACGGTCATTGCCGCCGCCTATGCCTATGGCATGGCAGGCATCAAGGATATCCGTACTTTCGCGGGGAAGCTGCATGTCAATATGCATGACCCCTTCAACGGTTTCGGCCCCATCAACCTCGTTGACCTGGGGATCGTCAGCCGCGGCCGCCTGATGGATGCGTTGCTTGACGACACCCTGACCGGGCCTGATGGGGCCTTTCCCACCAACCTGACCGGCGGGCTGAAGGGGCGGGGCCACCCCCTGGGAGCCACCGGTATGATCCAGATCGTGGAAAACCACCGCCTGATCGTTGAGCGAGGCCTGAACGCCGGTCTATCGCACTCCATCGGCGGGCCGATCAACAATAACGTGGTGGTGCTGCTGGAGCGGAGTGCCCATTATCATTCCCGCCCCCATGAACCCTTCAAGCCATGGGGATTGCCATCCTTGGGCCGGCTCAAGCCAAAGAACGTCACCCTAGACTTCCTCTTGGCCGCCGGCTCCCCCTCGGAGGGCTCGTTTGTAACCTCCACCACCCGTTTCAACCACAAGACGGGGCGGCCCGAGGCGGTCACACTGATTGTGGCCTGCCGCTTCAATGGGGCTACATACAATTTTCTCTTCGGCATCGACGGGGAGCATGACAATCAGGTGGCTGCCTTCAATACCGGTGATCCGGTCGCCGTGGAACGGGCGGGTGAGGGCATTCTAGTCAATCGCATGCCGGTCCGCAAATTCTATACCCGTACCATCAACGGCCTGGTGGAACTGGTCGAAGCCCGGGGCCTGGAGAACAGCGCCCGGCTGAAGACCAGCGGGTTCACCCCCAGCTTCGCCCGCCCCGGGGTGCTGGTGATCGTGGACGAGTGCCACGCCGTCATCAACGCCGACAAC
>DAIERH010000039.1:1907-14302 GCA_027346925.1 Geobacter sp. | reverse complement strand
ATGGTAATCGACGCGCATCACCGCCAGCATGATGGCGAAGCCGAGCAGGGAGAACAGCCCCTGGCGCTTGAGGAAGAAGAAGCCGTCGTGGAAGCGCTTGGCGGCCATGACCGACGAGGCCGAGTAGACCATCACCACCCCGAAGCAGGTGAGGGCGATGGCCATCAGCATGATGATCAGGTCGTATTCTTCCAGTTTCTTGAGCATGGTTTACACCTTGAAGTTTGTCGGACTAGTCGGACTAGTCAGACGGATTTACAACCCCTTCACCGCTTCAATAAAGCGCTGGGCCCGTTCCTCGTAGTCGCGGAACATGTCGAAACTGGAGCAGGCCGGCGACATGAGCACGGTCCCGCCCGGTTGGGTGATATGGGCCGCGAGCCAGACCGCCTCTTCCAGCGTGGCTGCCCGGCGCGTGTCGGTCAGCGACCCCAGCTCGGTCTGCATCCGGTCTGCCGCCTCGCCGATCAGGATCAGGTGTCTGACCCGCTCCTGCACCAGGGCCGCCAGGGGTGCATAGGAACCCCCCTTGTCCTTGCCCCCGGCGATCAGGGTGATGTCGGTGAAACTCTCCAGGGCCTTTTCCACGCTCCCCACGTTGGTGGCCTTGCTGTCCTCGTAATATCCGACGCCGTTCCGTTCCCGGACAAACTCCATGCGGTGGTGCAGCGCCCCGAAATCTCGCACGGCCTTAAGGCTCGCGTCCGGCCGGCAGCCGAGCAGCAGGGAGCAGGCCAGGGCGGCCATGATGTTCTCCAGGTTGTGCACCCCGTGCAGGCGGAAGTCCTTGGTGGGAAACCGCTCCTCGCGCCCTGCGTGGCGATAATGGATCACGCCGTCCTGAAGGAATATTCCCTCTGTCAGTTGCCGTTTGCGGCTGAAGGGGAACAGCCGCGCCGCGAGTTGCTGGCTGTGTTTCCAGACCAGCGGATCGTCGGCGTTGACCACGGCGAAGTCCTCTTTGGTCTGATTTTCGAAGATGCGCAGTTTGGCGTCGATGTATTCCTGGTAGCCGGCATAGCGGTCCAGGTGGTCTTCGCTGATGTTGAGCAAGGCCGCGACGGTTGGCCGGAACGATGCGATCCACTCCAACTGGAACGAGCTGATCTCGGCCACCACCCGCTCCAGCTGCGCGCCCGTTTCCACCAGTTCGATCAACGGGTCGCCGATGTTCCCCCCCACGTAGGTGGCAAAGCCGCTGGCCTTGAATATCTCACCGGCCAGGGTGGTGGTAGTGGTCTTGCCGTTGGTGCCGGTGATGGCCACCAGCGGCGCTTTGATGAAGCGCGAGGCCAGCTCGATCTCGCTGACGATCTCCCTTCCGGCCCCCTTTGCCCGCACCAGCATCGGGTGGTCCTGGGGTACGCCGGGAGAGACCACGATCAGGTCGCTCTCCAGGAAATCTGCCACGTCGTGGCGGCCCAGCACGAAGCGGATATCGTACCCCTCAAGTTCCGTGGTCACGGCGGCCAGGGCCGCTTCGCCGCGCAGGTCGGTGGCAGTGACCCGCGCCCCGGCCTTGGCCAGGAACCGGGCGCAGGCCACACCGGTCTTGGCCAGGCCCATAACGAGGATGTTTTTGTCTTTTAGTTCCATGTCATCTCATTTTCAGCGTCGAAATAGCCACCAGGGCCAGGATGATGGTCAGGATCCAGAACCTGACGATGATCTTGGGCTCGGCCACCCCCTTCAACTCGAAGTGGTGATGGATCGGCGCCATGCGGAAGATGCGCTTGCCCCGGTACTTGTACGACCCCACCTGGAAGATCACCGATAACGCCTCGATCACGAATACCCCTCCCACGATCACCAGCAGGATCTCCTGCTTGGTCAGTACGGCGATGATGCCCAGCGTTCCCCCCAGGGAGAGGGAGCCCACGTCCCCCATGAAGACCTCGGCCGGGTAGGAGTTGTACCAGAGGAAACCCAGCCCGGCACCCACCATGGCCCCGCACAGGACTGCCAGCTCTCCGGCCCCCGGCACCCGGGGCACCTGCAAATAGGCCGACAGGGTGGCATGGCCGGCGATGTAGGAAAACAGCATGTAGGTGGCGGCGTTGATGGCCACCGGACCGATGGCCAGCCCATCCAGGCCGTCGGTCAGGTTGACGGCGTTGCTGGCCCCCACGATCACCAGAGCCGCAAAGGGGATGAAGAAGATCCACAGGTCGGGGTGGAAACGCTTGAAGAACGGGAAGTAGAGCTCCTGGCTGAAACCGGGCTTGAGGAACAGGAACACCGCCACCGCCGTTGCCAGCAGCACCTGCCAGAACATCTTCTGACGCGCGGAGAGTCCCTTTGGATTTTTCTCCACCACCTTCTTGTAGTCGTCCACGAAGCCGATCACGCCGTAGCCGACGGTGATGAACAGGGTGAGCCAGATGTACTGGTCGGTCAGGTCGGCCCAGAGCAGGGTCGGGATAATGATGGCGGCCAGGATCATCACGCCCCCCATGGTGGGGGTTCCCTGTTTCTGCAGGTGCGACTCCGGACCGTCGGTGCGGATCACCTGGCGCGCCTGGAGGCTCTCCAGTTTCCTGATGATCCAGGGGCCGAGCACGAAGCAGACCACCAGGGCCGTGATCATGGCATAGATGGTGCGGAAGGTGAGGTAGCGAAATATGTTGAACAGCTTGATGCTGGATGCAAGCGGATAAAAAAGGTGATAGAGCATGATGATTCCCCGTGTTTGTAGGGGCAACCCCATGTGGTTGCCCTTATTGCCATCTTCATCGACAGTGCCGTTGCTGGCAGGGCGGCCACATGGGGCCGCCCCTACGGTTTATTCCTGATCCCTTCCGCTACCCGTTCCATGCGCATGCCGCGCGAACCCTTCACCAGCACGAAATCGCCCGCCTTGGCCCGGGCCAGAATGTCGCGGATGATCATGTCATGGTCGCTGGCCCGGATTATGGCAGTTGCGGGCATGCCGGCACTCACCGCCCCCTCGGCCGTGTGGGCGGTGAGTTGACCGTACAGGTAGAGCCGATCTGCGACCCGGGCCGCCTGGGTACCCAACGCGCGGTGCAGTCCCACCTCGTCGCCCCCCAGTTCCAGCATGTCGCCCAGGGCCACGAAGGCCTGGTTACCGCCCTTCAACTCCGCCAGGGTGGTCAGGGCCGCGGCCATGGAGGCGGGGTTGGCGTTGTAGCTGTCATCGATCAGCACCAGCCCGCGGGCCTGTTCCAGTTGGAAACGCTTGTCGTAGGGACGGAAGGCCTCAAGGCCGCTGCGGATCACGTCCGGTGCAATCCCCAGGCTGTGAGCCGCTGCCGCCGCTGCCAGGGCGTTGTGGATGTTGTGGCCGCCAAAGGCCCGCAGACGGACGATGGCGCTGCCATCGGGCAGACCCAGGGTAAAGCGCTGGCCGTCGATGCCCAGGCTTTCTATCTCCGTGGCGCGGACATGGTTGTCACCCAGTCCGAAGGAGAGCCGTTGCACCCCGGTGGGCGAGGGCTGCCGGGAAATCAAGGGGTCATCCCCATTATACACGGCGCAGCCGCCGGCCGGAAGCCGCAAAAACAGCTCGCCCTTGGCCCTGGCAACGTTCTCCACGCTTCCCATGCTCTCCAGGTGGGCCGGGAAGGCGTTCAGCACCACCCCCACCCGGGGGGCGGCGATTTCGGCCAGGCGGTCGATCTCGCCCGGCTCGCTCATGCCCATCTCCAGCACCGCCCAAAGGTGCTCCGGCAGCAGGCGGAACAGCATCTGGGGGAGGCCGATCAGGTTGTTGAGGTTGCCCTCGGTCTTCAATCCCGGACCGGTCTGCCCCAGGATTGCGGCCAGCATCTCCTTGGTGGTGGTCTTGCCGTTGCTGCCGGTGATCCCGATCAGGGGCACCGCGAACCGTCGCCGCCAGGCTGCGGCCAGGTCGCCCAGCGCCCGCAGGGTATCGTGGACGGCGATGCAGGCGGCGCCGGAGGGGGCGCCTTTGGCCGCCAGCCACGTCTCCTCCGCCAGGACCGTGCGGATCCCCTTGGCGATGACCTCGGCAATGAACGCATGCCCATCGAAACGCTCGCCCCTGAGCGGTACGAACAGCTCCCCCGGCGCTACGGAGCGCGAGTCCGTGGAGATGCCGCTGACCATTCCGGTTTCCGGTCCGATGATCCTGCCGCCAGTGGCGGCGGCTATTTCGTGGACGGTGAACATCTAGGGTCCCGGTTCCGCAAAGGCGGCGGCCGCCTCTTCCCGGTCGTCGAAATGATGTTTGGTCTTTCCGATGATCTGGTAGTCCTCATGCCCCTTGCCGGCCAGGAGCACGATGTCGTCCGGCCCGGCCAGTTTGACTGCCAACCGGATGGCTTCGCGGCGGTTCTCCAGCATGACGAAGCCCTTTTCCGTGAAGCCGGCGACGAACTCATCCGGCCGGTACTCGCGGACACCGAGCGGGAGGATGCCGCTCCGGATCTGTTCCAGGATCGTCAACGGTTCCTCGGTCCTGGGGTTGTCCGAGGTTGCGATGGCCAGGTCGGACAGTTCCGCGGCGATCCTCCCCATGATGGGGCGTTTGCCGGGGTCACGGTCCCCCCCGCAGCCGAAGACGGTGATGATCCGTGCCCGGGCGATCTCCTTGAGGGTCTTGAGCACGTTCTCCAGGGCATCACCGGTATGGGCATAGTCCACCAGGCAGGTGACGCCGGCCCGGTTCTCCACCCGCTCCATCCGGCCTGGCACGGTTGCGTGCCCCTCGATACCGGCCTTGATCGCCGCCAGGTCCAGATCCAGGGCGATGCCGGCACTGGCTGCCGCCAGGATGTTGGAGAGGTTGAAACGCCCCAGCAGATGCGAGGCAAAGGGGATCTCCCCCTTGGGGGTGACCAGGGTGGCCCGAATGCCGGCCACCGAGGAGCTGACGTTAACGGCCCGCACGTCTCCCCCGAAATCGATGCCGTAGGTGATGACCGGGCAGGCGCTGCGCTCTGCCACCCTCGGGCCGTACGGGTCATCCATGTTGATCGCCGCCCTGCGCCGGGGCTTGCCTTCCGTGGGGACCAGCAGCTCGCTGAAGAGCCGCTGCTTGGACTCAAGGTACTGCTCCATGGTGCCGTGGTAATCCAGGTGGTCGCGGGTCAGGTTGCTGAAGATAGCCACGTCGAAGTGGCAGCCATCCACCCGCTTCTGCTCCAGGGCGTGGGAGGAAACCTCCATCACGAATGCCCTTGCCCCGGCGTCGGCCAGGCGCCGGAAGGCGGCCTGCAGTTCGGTGGATTCGGGCGTGGTGTGGGATGCCCCAATGGTCGTGGCGCCGAAACGGTAGCTGATGGTACCCAGCACCGCCGCCGGTATGCCGGCCGCGGCCAGTATCGCCTCGATCAGGTAGGTGGTGGTGGTCTTGCCGTTGGTGCCGGTGATGGCGATCAATGGCAGGTGCGCCGTGGAGTCGCCGTAGAAGGCTGCCGCCATGCGGGCCATGGCCAGCCGGCCGTCGTTGACCCTGACCCAGGGGATGGCGGACGGCGCATGGGCGGTATCTTCGAGCACCACGGCGGCCGCGCCGGCGGCGAGTGCCTGGCCGATGAAACGGTGACCGTCGGTGGTGGTGCCTGGCAGGGCGAAGAAGAGCGTGCCCGGCCGCACCATACGTGAGTCGCAGGCCAGTGCCGTAATCTCCATCGTCCCGTCACCATGCAGTTCAGCACCCGAAAGCGGGCCAAGCAGTTGTTCAAGTTTCATGCAATTCTCCGGAAATGACACAACCTGCCCATAGCCGGGCAGGTTGTGCTGGTCATGCGGATGGGGTGAATTTAATCCAGACCTCGTCGGTTCCCCTGATCTTCTGGCCGGGCGGCGGGTTCTGCTCCGTGGCTCGGCCGCTCCCCAGCAGTCTGATGTTGATATTCTGTTTTTCCATCACCTGAAGTACCCGGCGCATGCTCATGCCGCGGAAGTTGGGCATGATCTCCCCCTCGGCGGGCATGTCCAGAGAGGCCCCTTCCGCGAGGGCCTCCTGCGGTGGCGGCTGGCCGGCGCTGGCCTCGATGACCTTGGGCCCCTTGGCACCCTCTCTGCTGGGTGCGATCTTGAGGGAGCCCAGGGCATTGAGCGCGATGGAACGAAAGGCCGGGGCGGCCACGACCCCGCCATAGGGGCTGGTCTTGGGCTCATCCACCACCACCAGGATGGTCAGCTTGGGCTTGTCGGCGGGGATAAAGCCGACAAACGAGGCGGTTCGCTTGGTGGCGGAATAGCCGTGGGTGACCGGGTCAACCTTTTGGGCTGTACCGGTCTTGCCGGCCACGCGGAAGCCATCGACGGCCGCGTTCGTGCCGGTGCCGCCGCTGGTGGTGACCCCCTCGAGCATCCTGGAGAGCTTCCTGGCCGTATCCTCGGAGATGACGCGATGCAACGCCTGGGGCTCGAAGCGTTGCACCTCCCGGCCGCTGTCATCCAGGATGCGCTCGACGATGTACGGCTTCATCAGCATGCCGCCGTTGGCCACCGCCGAAACCGCGTCCGCCAGTTGGATGGCCGAGGCCGAGACCCCCTGGCCGAAGGAGATGGTGGCCAGATCGACCCCGTACCAGCGGCGTTTGTTGCGCAGGTTGCCGGGGGATTCGCCCGGCAGGTCGATGCCGGTCCGTTCACCGAAACCGAAGTTCCGCAGGTACTGGTACAGCCGTTCGTCGCCCAGTCTTGCGCCGATCTTGGCCGCTCCGATGTTGCTGGAGTACTTGAGGATGTCGGCCACCGACAGTCGGGCGTAGCTGTGGGTGTCGTGGATGGTGCGGTCGGCAATGGTATAGCTGCCGTTCTCGCAGTTGAAGACATCTCCCGGTTTTACGAGCTTTTCCTCCAGGGCCGCCGCGACCAGGAAAATCTTGAAGGTCGAGCCGGGCTCGAAGCTGTCGGACACGGCCCGGTTGCGCAACTGGGACTGGGAATAGCGGAAATAGGCGTTGGGGTTGAAGGTCGGATAGTTGGCCATGGCCAGGATCCGCCCGGTATCCGGTTCCATTACCACGGCCATACCGCTCTTGGCGCCGCTGGCGGTGACTGCCTTGGCCAGCTCCTGTTCAACGTTGTACTGGATGTTCTTATCCAGCGTGAGAATGATATTCTTCCCGGGCTCGGAGTTTTTGACCATCGCGTTCTTGAAGGCGATATCGCGCCCCAGGGCATCCCGCTCGGTGATCACATACCCGGTATTGCCGAGGATCACCGGATCGTACTTGAGTTCAACGCCTTCCAGGCCGGCAGGATCGACACCGGTGAAACCGATCACATGCGCGGCCACCTCCAGGTTGGGGTAAAAGCGTTTGGATTCCGGCAGGAAACCGATGCCGCGCAGTCTCAGGTTCTTGATGCGGCTGGCCTGTTCCGGGGGGAGGCGGCGCTCCAGCCAGACGAAATTCCTGTTCCCGGATAACTTCCTGAGGAGTTCCTGCTGCGAGGTGCCCAGGAAGGGGGCCAGCACCGCCGCGGTGCCCTCCATGTCCTGGATGTGGCGCGGCTCTGCGAAGCAGGAGTCCATGTTCACCGAGACGGCCAGGGGGGTGCCGTTGCGATCCATGATGGCGCCTCGCGCCGGGGTAAGTTGCACGAGCCGCTGGTGTTGCTTCTCGGCCTTCCTGACCAATTCCTCGTGTTGCAAAATCTGGAGATAGAACGCACGGCTGGTGACACTCAGGAACAACAGGCCGAACAACGTCCCGACCATGACGATCCGGACGCGTGCCCATTTTTCCCGTTCATCCCTCATTTTACCAGGACCACTTGCCGTTCATTCGGCAGCGCCATGCCCAACTCACCCTTGGCGATGGTTTCCACCCGTGCCGGTGTCTTGAGGGAAGCGGCCTCCAGCTTGAGCCGCTTCTGTTCCTGTTCCGCCTCTTTCAGCAAACGGCTCGATTCCGAGATCTGCAGGTTCAGGTCGATCAGCTTGAAGCGCGACCAGACATGGAAGACGGACACGATGGTGAAGAGGATCATGCAGATCATCAGGTATTTGAAGATATCGAGCCGGTGGGACGCCAGTTCCACCCCGCTGATGGGGCGCGGGGCGATGACCTTGCCATAGTCGGTTCTTGCTTGTGCCATGTGGTGCCTCCTTCTGCTCCCTCTCCCCCGGGGAGATGCCGGGTGAGTGGGACGCTCTCGCCCATCCCCGCTCCGGCTCTCCTCTTGAAGGGGAGAGTTCAATTGTTGAATCTACAGTTTCTCCACCGCCCGCAGCTTGGCACTGCGCGCGCGGGGATTTTGACCGGTTTCCTCGGCAGTGGCCGTCACCGGCCTGCCCGTCAGTACCCGCACCCTGGGCTGGTTGCCGCAAACGCAGACCGGCAAGTGGCGCGGGCAGGTGCAACCGCTGGCATACTCGCGGAAGATGTGCTTGACGATGCGATCCTCCAGCGAGTGGAAGGAGATGACCACGCCCCTGCCGCCCGGTTTCAGACGATCGATGGCGCCCCGCAATCCCTGTTCCAGGCTCTCCAACTCCCGGTTGACCGCGATCCGCAGGGCCTGGAAGGTGCGGGTGGCGGGGTGGATGCGCTCCTCCCACTTGGCCTTGGGGATGGCGCCCTTGACGATGTCCGCCAGGTGCAGGGTCCGCTCAATCGGTGCCTCGCTGCGGGCCTTGACGATGAAGGCGGCGATCCGCCTGGCCCAGCGTTCCTCGCCATACTCCTTGATGATCCGCTCCAGCTCGGCTTCCGGCAGGTCGTTCACCAGGTCTGCCGCCGTGTCGCCGCGACTGGTGTCCATCCGCATGTCCAGCGGCGCGTCCTGCTGGAAGCTGAAGCCGCGTCCCCTACTGTCCAACTGGTGCGAAGAGACCCCCAGGTCGAGCAGGAAGCCGTTGAGCCGCTCGATGCCCAGGCCGTCCAGATGCCGTTGGATCTCGGAGAAATTGCCATGCACCAGCCTGACGCCGGCCCCGTATCCTCTCAAGCGTTGCCCTGCGGCCTCCAGCGCCTCCCGATCCTGGTCAATGCCGATCAGGATGCCGTTGCCGGGTGTGCAGAGTTCGGCGATCAGACCGGCATGACCGCCGCCCCCCAGGGTGCCGTCCAGGTAGATGCCGCCCGGTTTGGGCGCCAAAAAACGGATGACCTCATCCGGCATGACCGACAGGTGTCTGAAGCCGGACACTCAGATCCCCAGCGCGGCCAGCGCTTCGGATTCCTGCGGGAAATTCTTCTCGTCCTGGGCATTGACCCTGCCGTAGGTCTCCTTGCTCCACACGTCGAACCGCCTGCCCATGCCGACGAACCAGATGTCACGCTCCAGGCTGGCATGAACGCGCAATGCCGGAGGAATCAGCACCCGGCCCAGTTTGTCGGCGCTGCACTCGACGGCCGGGGCCAGTACCTGGCGCTTGATGCTGTTCAACTGGACCGAGGTAAAGCCCCCTTCGTTGGCCAGGATCTTCTGCTCGAGCTGGCGCCATTCGTTGACGGGATAGACCGACAGGCCGCGGCCGTAGGAACCGTCGCCGAAATCGACCGGGGTGGCCTTGGTGATGATGAAACGCTCGTCACCACAGACTTCCGCCAGGGTTTCGCGGAACTTGGCCGGAATGCTGGTTCTCCCCTTGCCGTCGATTGTGCTCAGGTTCTCTCCCCCGAACATGGCGCCCCTTCCATTTATTACCACTAAATTCCACTTTTTACCACTTTGCGGGAATATATAGCGCCGGTCAAGGGGTGTGTCAAGACAAATCAAGTGCTTGTTATAAAAGTGCATAAAAAAGCCTCCCCTGTTTCCAGGGGAGGCTCATGCTGCTGTTAGCGATGAGAGATCCTATTTTTTGCGCCGATCCAGGAGTGAAACCACCTTGGAGGCGCCACCCTCCTGGCGCGAGTGTTCACGCTGCTCCTTTTCTTCCCGTTCCTTCTGGAGGCGCTCCTCCTCGACCGGCGAGACGACCGGCTCCATTCGGATCGGCGTGCCCCCCATGGTGAAGTCGGCGCCTTCCAACTGGTATTCATCCAATATCCAGGTGAACACCTGCAGGGGAAAGGTGAAGACCATCAGGCGTACCTGCCACCAACCCGGCTTGATGTCTGGGGTGATCTCTTCAATGCGGGCGTAGAAGCCCGGTTTCTTATCGACATGGATCAAGACGATGTCGTGGGTTGTTGCCATGGCGTATCCTCGCTGGATGGGATAAAAAAACATCCTGCCGTTTTTTTGAATCATGGCTGAGTTCGGGTCACCGGTTACGTGTCGCAACTGAGCAGCAGCGCCCTGTCAAGGCGGCGTCCGGTCAGGCTGTTTGCACGGGCAATGGCGTCCCGCAACAGTTTTTCTTTTTCATACAGGGCCGTGCACTCGTCCGGTTCCATGGGGCCCTCTACCAGTTCGCAGTTGAATACCACGCAGGTCATGGGTCTGAAGCGGGGCGGCATGCGGCAGCCGCTTGCCCCTGAGTAGGGGCAGGCAGGTCCTGGGCTGAACTCGGGCACCACCGGTTCGGTCTTGCTGCTGCGGTAGGCCAGCAGATCCAGCACGCTGACGTGGTATTTGCCGTTCCGGCAGCACCGGCCGGCGCAGGTCCGGCAGATGGAGGCGCTGCCCGCGGCAAGTGCCCGCTCGACCAACTCTTCCTTGAGCCGCATGATCTGTCCGATCAGTGTATCAAGCTGTGCTCCGGTTTCGGGGGCAAGGTGTTCATACACGCTGCCGGCGGCCTCGACGGCCAGGTCCCATCTCTGCTGGTCGGTCACCGTTCTTCTCTTCAATAAAATATTGGCTGAAGCAGTCCGTAAGCCGGGTTCTGTTCCCGGGTCGGGTTACCCCTTCCCGGGCGATGGCCATTCATCTGGGTCTGCCGTTACCGGCAGCCTCAAGCGACCAACCCGGAGGCACGGGCGGGCCACCCTTGACGCCTCCCTATTAGGTCTTGCTCCTGATGGGGTTTACCTGGCATCCGCCGTCGCCGACGGACCCGGTGAGCTCTTACCTCACCCTTTCACCCTTACCTGCCTTGGCAGGCGGACTTCTCTCTGTGGCACTGTCCCTGGGGTCACCCCCGCTGGATGTTATCCAGCATCATGCCCTGCGGAGCCCGGACTTTCCTCGATTCCCGGAGGAATCGCGGCCATCTGGACTACTTCAACCAAACTTTTTGCAGCGCTGTCGGACCAGTCTGACTCGTCGGACCGGTCCGACAGCCTGAACCTGCTAGCCCGCCTGCTGTTTCAGGATCAGTACCCGCTGGCAATGCGGGCAGCTGATCATCTCGTCGCCACGGAAGAGGCTGTTGTAGAGTTGCGGGGGTAGGTTCATGTTGCATCCCAGGCAGTAGCCGTCGCGGGCAATGGCGAGCGCCTGGCCGCGACGCTGCTCGCGCAGCAGGGTGTAGCGCTTGAGCAGGCTGGCGGGCAGATGTTTGGTGATCTCTTCGCGCCGGGCCAGATCGGCATCGATATCCTGCTGGATGGCGGATATCTCGGCCAGTTTTTCCCCGCTGCGCTGTGCCGTGTTCTGCTCAAGTTCAGCCAAGCTGGCCGACCTGCCGGTGCTCTCGCCCCTCAATTGCTCGATCTGTCCGACCTTCTGCAGGATCTGTTCTTCCAACTCGGCCGCCTGTTTGCGTGCCGCGGCGATTTCACGCCCGATGGCCTGAAATTCCTTGTTGGTCTTGATCTCCTTCATGTGGGACTCGGAGCGGCGGATGTTCTCCTGCTCGGTGGCGAGCAGGCCCTCCTGTTCCGTCTTTTCCTGTTCCACCTGGGCGATGCGGCTATCCAGCTCCGCCGCCTCCTCGCGGGCCGCGACCAGTCCCTGCTCGATCCCGTTCAACTCGCCATGCAGGCTGTTCTGGGAGTTTTTCAGCGAATCGATCCGAAGGTCGATCTCCTGCAGTTGTTCAAGCATCTCAAGTCTCTTTTTCAAATCTGCTTCCTCCCGGTACTGATGATGTGATTGTCGTTATTGCAGCCGGCAATGTCTGAACGGCTCCTGCTCCACGTCGCAGGCCAGCACCCGGCACTCCGGGTATCCGGCTTCGTCGAGCATCCGTCGCAACTGTTCGCTGACGTCGGCCACCATGAGATGTTCACTGGGAAAGTGTCCGGCGTCGATCAGGGCGATGCCCAGGTCCTGGGCGTCACGGGCATCGTGGTAGCTCACATCACCCGTCACCAGACAATCCGCCCCGCCGCGAAGCGCCTCACGCAACAGGGATGCGCCGCTGCCGCTGCACAGGGCGATCTTGTTCACCATGGCGGCGGGGTCGCCCACATAGCGCAGCCCCGGTGCGCCCAGCCGCTCTCCCACCTGGGTGGCAAAATCCGCCAGCAAGGCGGGACGCTCAAGCCGTCCGATTCTCCCCAACCCCAGTTGTTCCCCTTCGTTGAGCAGCGGATAGATGTCGAAGGCCGGCTCTTCGTAGGGATGGCTGGCCACGAGCGCCTTGACGGCCCGCGCTAGGTTGGGACGGCTGACCA
>DAIERH010000039.1:0-1807 GCA_027346925.1 Geobacter sp. | reverse complement strand
GTCGAAGGCCGGCTCTTCGTAGGGATGGCTGGCCACGAGCGCCTTGACGGCCCGCGCTAGGTTGGGACGGCTGACCAACAGTTCCAGGCGTTGTTCCCGGACCCGTTCCAGGGAACCGATGCTGCCGATGAACGGGTGCGCCCCCTGCAATGGCGTAAAGGTCCCTTC
This sequence comes from Geobacter sp., assembly GCA_027346925.1. Classification (GTDB taxonomy): domain Bacteria; phylum Desulfobacterota; class Desulfuromonadia; order Geobacterales; family Pseudopelobacteraceae; genus JACPFJ01. The sequence continues at coordinate 1,639 of DAIERH010000039.1, read as the reverse complement.
GCCGCCTGCCGCAAAGGAGCAGTCGCGGTAGGCGCCCGATTCCTCGGCGTGGGCGAACAGGGCCGCGCGCACCCGGTCCAGATGATCTTCCGGCACGAACACCGCCAGCTTGACCAGTTCCTGTGACGACGTGATCTTGAGCGGTGCGCAGTCCTCAATCCCCAGCCGCCGAGCCAGCAGGTCGTTCAACCCGCCTGTGGCGATATCGTAGCTGGTATGGATGCTGATGATCCCCATACCGCCCCTGATGGCGGCATGGATCAGTCTCCCCTGGGGGGTGGCGGTGGAGATGGATTTGAGCGGTTTGAAGATCAGGGGATGATGGGTGACGAGGAGATGGCAGGACGAGGCGATGGCGCTGGCGACAACAGCCGGGGTGGCATCCAGGGCGACCATGATGCGGCTGACGTCGGCAGCCGGGTCGCCCAGTTGCAATCCGGAGTTGTCCCACGATTCCGCCAGGTATGGCGGAGCTATTTTGTTAATGATTCCGACTATGTCCGATAACTTTGCGGTTTTCATTCGGCACAAACAAAAAGAGTGCAACCTCCCGGTGTGCACTCTCGTGTAATTGTTATGAGGGGTTGCCCTGATCGTAGTATTGCCGGCATCCGGCTGCGTCTTCCTTGGTGTGAATTGGTGGGCCCACCAGGACTCGAACCTGGGACCAACCGGTTATGAGCCGGTGGCTCTAGCCAACTGAGCTATAGGCCCGCGAAGGATTTATACTAAGGAAGTGCGCCGTGGCTGTCAAGAACTTTTGAAACGGGCGGTCGTCATTGGCCCCGTGGAACGGGCAGCGCACGCGGCGTGAACCCAGCGCCGGGAGAACCTGGGAAACGGGTCACATCGGTTCATAACTCTTTTTGCTCATGTGATTATAGCCCCGGTGCCGTACATCGAAATGGAGCAGCTCGCAGCGGGCGAGCGCGTCCTTCATCTCTTCAAAGGTATAGGGGCTGTCCTGTCGAGTGTCGTCAACCCAACGATCGACGCGAAACGACTGGATGGTCCATTCCCGGGGAGCGACGGTTTTCGCCACGAAAGGTTCCTCGTCCGCATGGTGGTGATCATGGGTTCCGTGTATCGATACCTCGCTGATGTCCCGCTCATGGAGCCGGACCCCCCTTTCCTGCAGCAGGTTACGTGCAGCAAGAGTGTCGACGCCGAGCGCCTCGGCGAGCTTGCACAGGCTCATGTCACCGCTGCAATAGGCGTCAATGGCGTCGATGCGGCAGGCTTCGATGGTATCTTCCGTGTTCTTGTCGGCGTTCATGGTATCCGTCGCGGATCTGTTTACGATTCAGGTGCCCGGATAAATACTACCCCAGGTTTGTTGATTCGTCCATTGCTGCGGGGATTCTTACGCCTGACCCGCATATTCTTCATTGATGTATCCGATCCGGATTGCCCCCCAATGCTTGCCACCGATGACGATGGGGGTTGACATATCGTTCATGACCTCGCCGGTGTCGCGCATGTAGGTTTGCAGCAGGAACGGCTCCTCGTTGGTGGCGGCGCGGATGCCGGTCCTGTCGTTGAAGATACGCTTGGTCCGGTTGCCGTCCTTGTCCTTCTTCACATCTCCGGTCAGCGGCTGGCTGTAGCGTTTGTTGTGCGAGGGACAATAGCCGGAACG
>DAIERH010000398.1 GCA_027346925.1 Geobacter sp. | reverse complement strand
CCCGGCCACCCGATCGCCGGTGCCGAGCACAGCGGCGTCGCGGCGGCGCGCGCCGATTTGTACCAGAAGCGCAAAGTCGTGCTGACGCCGTTGCCCGAGAACAGCGCGCGCAGCGTGCGCCGGGTGCGCGCCGCGTGGCGGCTATGCGGCGCCAGGCTGTATCGGATGCAGCCGGCGGAACACGACCGCGTGTTCGCCGCAGTGAGCCATCTGCCGCATCTCCTGTCCTTCGCCCTGGTGGACCAGGTCGCGCGCCATCCGAACGGCAAGCAATTGTTCGACTACGCGGCCGGCGGCTTTCGCGATTTCACCCGCATCGCCTCCAGCCATCCGGAAATGTGGCGCGATATCTGTGTCGCCAACCGCAAGGCCCTGCTCGGCGAACTCGCCGGCTATCAGCGCGAACTGGCCGAGGTGAAACAACTGCTGCGCAAGGGCGACGCGGCAGGACTGGAAAAAGTGTTTGCGCGCGCGCGAGCGGCGCGCGACAAATGGCTGAAGAAGCAGCAATGACGCGGCTTTCCGCCTGATTGCCGCGGGGCGCGCCGTGGAATTTTTGGATCTCGCACCGATCCGCCGTGTCGCCGGCAGCGTCAAGCTGCCCGGCTCGAAA
>DAIERH010000397.1 GCA_027346925.1 Geobacter sp. | reverse complement strand
AGCGCTCTTCTGCCCTCTTCGACTCTGGGCATGTCGTAGGAAGGATAGAGATCAGCCGTTCACTACGACAGCTCTTCGATTCAACGGCGAAATTGACTTTCGTGGCCGTGTTGTTGGGGTTCTTCGCCTACCTCTTTATGCGCATGGTCCCCCTCCGTGCGCTTGACGAAGCGCTGGGGACACTCATTGAATTAAACAGAACACTCGAGCTGAGAGTGAATGAAGAAGTTGCAAAGGGAAGGGAGAAAGACCTCCTGCTTATGCAGCAGTCCAAGCTCGCGGCGATGGGCGAGATGATCGGCAATATCGCCCATCAGTGGAGGCAGCCTCTTAACGCTGTAGGGTTGATCATTCAGGACCTTAAGAGCACCTGCCAGTTCGGCAACATCGAGAAGGAGTATCTTAATGCAAGCGTAGAAAGAGCGATGACGATAATACATCACATGTCCGTGACTATAGATGATTTCAGGTTCTTCTATCAGCCGGAAAAAGAGCGCGTTACGTTCAAGCTGGCAGATGCTGTGGCCAAGGCCCTTTATATTATCGACGCGAGTTTCACCAGCCACGGCATCGGTATTTCCGTCGAAGTGCAGAACGATATGTTCGTCGACGG
>DAIERH010000396.1 GCA_027346925.1 Geobacter sp. | reverse complement strand
GGCGCGGCAGGCATTGCTTGTCTCGACCTGATCAAGGCCATCGGCTTCGCGCCTGAAAACGTTATTCTTTGCGACACGAAGGGCGTGGTCTACCAAGGCCGAACAGCCGGCATGAACCAGTGGAAATCAGCGCACGCCGTGGCCACCGACAAGCGCACCCTCCAGGAAGCCATGGTCGGAGCCGACATTTTCTTCGGTCTTTCGGCAAAAGGCGCCCTCACGCCGGAAATGGTCCAGTCGATGGCGCCGAACCCGATCATTTTCGCCATGGCCAATCCCGACCCGGAGATCACGCCCGAGGACGCCCACGCGGTGCGGCCGGACGCCATTGTCGCGACAGGCCGTTCGGACTATCCGAACCAGGTCAATAATGTTCTGGGATTTCCCTATATTTTCCGCGGCGCGCTCGACGTGCGCGCCAAGACCATCAATATGGAGATGAAAATCGCGGCGGTGCATGCCCTCGCCCAGCTTGCGCGCGAAGACGTGCCTGACGACGTCGCGCGCGCTTATCAGGGAACCCGGCCCCGTTTCGGCCGTGATTATCTGATCCCTGTCCCCTTCGACCCCCGTCTCATATCGATCGTTCCGCCTGCAGTCGCTCAGGCGGCCATGGAGA
>DAIERH010000395.1 GCA_027346925.1 Geobacter sp. | reverse complement strand
CGGCACCGGCAAGGAATTGCTCGCCCGGGCAATCCACAACGCGAGCACCCGTGGTGACGGCCCCTTCGTGGCGGTCAACTGCAGCGCGATTCCGGAAAATCTCTTCGAATCGGAGCTGTTCGGCCATCGCAAAGGGGCGTTCACCGGTGCCACTCGCGATCATAAGGGGCTATTCCGGGCCGCCGACGGGGGCACGCTGTTCCTCGATGAAATCGGCGACATGCCCAAATCCTTTCAGGCCAAGCTGCTGCGGGCGCTCCAGGAAATGAAGGTTCGCCCGGTCGGCGCTACCGAGGACGAGCCGGTGGACGTGCGGATCATTTCCGCGACTCACGCGGACTTGGACAAGGCCATGGCCGAAGGCAGCTTCCGGGAGGACCTCTACTATCGCCTGAACGTGGTCACGCTGTGCCTGCCGCCGCTGGCCCGGCGTCCCGAGGACATTCCGCTCCTGGCGACCGCCTTCCTCCGCGAATTGGCCGAGCTTTATGAAGAGCGGGTCAAAGGCTTCTCGCCGGAAGCGCTAGAGGCCCTGGTCAGTTTCGAATGGCCGGGAAACGTCCGGCAGCTTCGCAATGTCGTGGAGCAATGCGTGGCCCTCTCCTCCACCCCCCTCATCCC
>DAIERH010000394.1 GCA_027346925.1 Geobacter sp. | reverse complement strand
CACACCGAGTTGATGCGCACCACCGTGTTCCGCGACTTCGAGGGCTTGTATCCGGGGCGCATTGTCAACAAGACCAATGGCATCACGGTCCGGCGCTGGCTCTACCAGGCCAACCCGGCGCTCACCGACCTGATCATCCGCGCCGTCGGCCCCACCGTGCTGGATGACGAGGACCGGCTGCGCGAGCTCGAGCCATACGCCGAGGACGCGGCGTTCCGCGAGCGGTTCGCGGCGATACGCCGCGCCAACAAGGTGGCGCTGGGACGGCTCGTCGCCGAGAAGTTGAAGGTGTCGCTCAATCCGGATGCGATCTTCGACGTCCACATCAAGCGCATCCACGAGTACAAGCGCCAACTGCTCAATCTGCTCGAGACCATCGCGCTCTTCAATGAAATGCGCGCGCACCCGACGACCGCGTGGGTGCCGCGCGTCAAGATCTTCGCCGGCAAGGCAGCGCCGGGCTACCAGCAGGCCAAGCTCATCATCAAGCTGGCCGGCGACGTGGCCCGGATGGTCAATCGCGATCCGGTGGTGCGCGACCGGTTGAAGGTCGTCTTCCTCCCGAACTACAACGTCAGTCTCGCCGAGGCCATCATTCCGGCAGCCGATTTGTCGGAGCAGATCTC